>JBBSUS010000475.1:0-2984 GCA_038234195.1 Hyphomicrobiales bacterium
CGGGATGATGGGACGCGGGAGGCTTGTCCTGACCGGCGGCCTGATCGGCTGGGACGAGACCGAGACCTTTTCCGAGGGCTTTATTCCCCAGGTCGAGCAGACGCTGAAGAACATCATCGCCGTCGTCGCGGCGGCCGGGGGAAAGCCAGAACACATCGCGCGGCTGACCTGGTACGTGAAGAGCATTCCGGCCTATCGCGCTTCGCTCGGCGAACTCGGCGCCGTCTATCGCCGGACCCTCGGCCGCCATTATCCGGCGATGGCGCTGGTCGAGGTGGCCGATCTGGTCGAGCCGAAGGCGCTGGTGGAGATCGAGGCGACCGCCATCCTGCCGGACTGAACCACTCCCCACGATCCCGCCTGCCCTGAGGGCCCCACGGTCCGTAACTGCGGGCGCCAGCGACGGCGCGAGAAGACGAGCCCTTCCGCCGTTGCAGAACCTCGAGACGGTCAACACCTACGAGGGCACCCACGACGTCCACGCGCTGATCCTCGGCAAGGCCCAGACCGGCCTGCAGGCGTTCTTCTGACCGCCTGAGCCGGGAGGCGCATACGCGGGCGCCGCGCTCTGCCCAACTCCGACAAGGACATGCGAATGGATCTGGAACTGATCTGGACCGGTGGCGAGCCGATTGACGACTATGGCGCGGCCTATGACAACGGAGCATCTGTCGCCGACGCCCAAGCTTTCCTGCCGCGCTGGCAGGCCGACGCCAAAGCCTTCCGCGACAGGCTTTCAGCGGCCGGACGCGCTGAACTGAAAGTCCCCTACGGCGATGCCCCGCGCCAGCATTTCGATCTGTTCTGGCCAGAAGACGGCAAGCCAAAGGGCCTCGTCGTCTTCATTCATGGTGGCTACTGGAAAAGTCAGGAGATCGGCAACTGGTCGCATTTCGCGGGCGGTGCGCTGGCCCGGCAATTTGCCGTGGCCCTGCCGGAATATACGCTCTGTCCGCAGGCGACGGTCGCGCAGATCACTCGGGAAATCGGCTCCTGCCTCGACCAGCTGGCCGAACGCATCGAGGGTCCGCTTCGTCTGAGCGGCCATTCCGCCGGCGGCCATCTCGTCACCCGCATGCTGTGCACCGACGCGCCCATCGCATCTAGAACGGCCAGGCGCATCGATCGCACCGTCTCGATCAGCGGCTGCCACGACCTGCGACCGATCATGAGATCGCCCATGAACGAGACGTTGCGTCTGAATCGGGAGATGGCGGCGGCCGAAAGCCCGGCTCTGCTCGAGCCGCGCGAAGGTGTCGATCTCGTCTGTCTCGTCGGCGGCGATGAGCTGCTCGAATTTCGCCGCCAGAACACGCTGCTGGCCAATGCGTGGCACGGATTCGGCGTCAAAACCAAAGCGCTGGAACAACCGGGCCGCCACCACTTCAATATCGTGGACGACATGATCGATCCAGACAGCGAGCTCGTCGCAATCTTGACGGATGCCGCGTCGTCCTGAAACCATCACCGCCGTCACAACCCTTTGGTCAGGTGTCGTTTCGCCACCTGGGGAGTTCGATCCGTGCAGACGATCTTCGTTCAGTTCAAGTGCCGGCCGGGGCTGGCCTACACGGTTGCCGACGCCCTCGTGCAGGAGGTGGAGGAAATTTCGGAAGTCTACTCGACATCGGGCCATTACGACCTGATCGCCAAGTTCTACCTTCCGAGCGACCGGGATCTCGGCCATTTCGTCACCGAGGAGTTGCAGACGCTGGAGGGCGTCGCCGACACCTTTACCCTGGTGGCCTTCAAGGCGTTCGGATAGGTGGGCTTCTCGTGACGTGCCTTGCTGCCGCAGTCCCAAGAGCCACCTCGACAACGACCGCGGCCGCTCGTGGCATCAGGCGTCGGCTACGACGGCCTCGGCTTCGATCTCGACGGCGTAATCGCCGACGAGGGCACCGGCGGCCAGAAGCGTGTTGGCCGGCCTGATCTCGCCGAAGGCGCGGCCATGGGCTCGCGACACCGCCTCCCAATCGGCAATGTCCTTGAGATAGACCCGCGTGCGCACGACGTCGTCCATCGTGCCGCCGAGTGCGCGAAGGCTCGCGGCGATCTTGTCGAGGACGTAGGTGGTCTGTGCTCCGGCATGACCCGGCGCGACGATGCTGTCAGAGCCGTGGGTCGCGGTCGTCCCCGACACCAGGATGCGATTGCCCTCGCGCACCGCCCGGCTGTAACCCGCGAGCGGTTCCCAGACGCTGCCCGACGAGACACGGCTTCGGCCTGGCCGGCCCGGCACCGGCGATGCGGTGAACACTGAGGGTATCGCATCGAGATGGTGGCTGAGATCGCCGGAAGCCGTCAGGTAGGGCGGCTTGCGGTATTCGTCGCCGCAATCGCCTGGGATCGGCGTGGCGCCGGCCAGCGCCTCGTCCAGGCGCTGACGATCCTGCGCGTCGAAGGTGAAGTCGAACAATTTCAGATTGTCGGCCCGGTGTTCGCTCTCGCCAAGCCTTGCCCCGACGATCACGCCGGCCACCGCCGCATAATCGAGGACCCATCGCGTCGCCACATTGGCAATCGAGACGCCGTGCCGCCGACCGATCGTCGATGCGGCCTCCAGGATGGCCTGCAGCACCGCCCAACCGCCGGCCGCATCGATGAAGCGCTTGTATTTCATTCCGCTCCAGTCGCCGATCTCGACCGGCTCGGGTTTCCCGAGCCAACGATCGGTCAGGAAGCCGCCGCAAAGCGTTCCGTAGGCAAAAAGTCGGGTGCCAGTTTGCGAGCAGGCGGTCGACAGCGCGCCCGCCGCCCGGCGATCGATCAACGAAAAGGAAATCTGGTTGGAAACGATCGGCACGCCGTCGGCGACCGCGAGCGAGAGGTGCCCTGCATCGAAATTGGTGAGACCGATCGCGCCGATCTGCCCTTCGCGCTTGAGTGCATGGAGCTCATGCAGCGCGTCGAGCCATCCGGGATGTTCGAAGGTCCACCAGTGGAACTGCAGCAGATCGACCTTGCCCACCCCGAGGCGATCC
>JBBSUS010000476.1:0-2983 GCA_038234195.1 Hyphomicrobiales bacterium
ACGAAGCCCTCGCGCGCTCGAAGCAGCTCCCGTGTGTAGTCCGACGACACCGCGCCATCGCTCAGCGCCGAGCGGTCGAGTTCCTCCACTGCACGGCCGTTCTGCATGACCAGAAGCCGCTCGCACATGTGGTCGATGACGGCGAGGTCATGGCTGACCATGACGAAGGTGAGGCCCCGCGCCTCGCGCAGCCTGACGAGGAGGTTCAGGACCTCCGACTGGATCGACGCATCGAGCGCCGAGGTCGGCTCGTCGAGGAGCAGGATCTGCGGGTCGACGATCAAGGCTCTGGCAATTGCGACGCGCTGGCGCTGGCCGCCCGAAAGCTGGTGCGGCAGGCGGAACCGGAAGCTGCGGTCGAGACCGACATCGGAGAGCGCCGAAAGAATGCGCTCTTCCCGATCATCGATGCCGTGAATCGCCAGCGGCTCGGCCAGCACCTTGTCGACCGTGTGGCGCGGATGCAGCGAACCATAGGGGTCCTGGAAGACCATCTGCACTTGTCGCGCAAAGGCTTTGCCACGCTTTGCCGGCATCGGCTCGCCACCCAGCGAAAGGTGCCCGGACGTCACGGGTGCAAGGCCGCACAGCGCGCGCAGCACGGTCGACTTGCCGGAACCGGATTCACCGACAAGGCCGTAGGACTCACCGGCCGCGACGGCAAAGCTGACGGATTTGACCGCCTCCACGCGATTGCGACCGGAGCCGAAAACGACTGAAAGATCATCGACGGCGACCATCGGGGGCCCGCGAACCGCATCCAGCGATCCACCAGTGGTCAGGACATCGTCAGGCGCCGCGCTCACGCTTGATCTCCGGCCGCATCGCCGTGCTGGGCGATGGCCCAATCGTCCTGGCGCTTGAGGGTCGGTAGCGGCGTTCGCGGGCCGCCGATCTGCGGCAGGCATTCCAGAAGCCCCCGCGTATAGGGATGTTTCGCCGCGTTGAGTTTCGACGCGTCCAGTTCCTCGACGATCTGGCCCAGATACATCACCAGCACCCGGTCGCAGAAGGTCGAGACGAGGCGCAAATCGTGGCTGATGAAGATCAGCCCCATGCCCCGCGCACTGACCAGATCGTCGAGAATCTTCAGGACGTCGAGTTGCACCGTCACGTCGAGCGCCGAGGTCGGCTCGTCGGCGATCAGCAGCGAAGGCTGCGGGATCAGCATCATCGCGATCATCACCCGCTGGCCCATGCCACCCGACAATTCGTGCGGATAAGCCGCCATCACCCGCTCGGGATCGCGGATTTTCACTTCCGCCAGCATCGCTTCCGCCCGTCGACGCGCGTCCCTGGTGGAAATCCTCTCATGGACCTTGAGCGCTTCGACGAGTTGCTTGCCGATCCGCATCACCGGATTCAGCGAGTATTTCGGATCCTGCATGATCATCGCGATGCGCGGACCGCGCACGCTGCGCATCTGTCGTTCCGACAAGGCCTGCAGATCGTCGCCCTCGAAGCTTAGAATATCCGCCTTGGCCACCCCCGGAGGACGCACGAGACGAAGGATCGCGCGGCCGGTCATCGACTTGCCGGAACCGGATTCGCCGACGATGCCGACCCGCTCGCGCCCGACCTCGAAGGAAATGCCCCGCACCGCATCGGTGATGCCGCGATCGGTCTTGAAGCGGACGGTCAGGTTCTCGACCTGGAGCATCTTGTCGCTCATCCATCACCCCTTGGATCGAGCACGTCGCGCAGCGAATCGCCGAGCAGGTTGAAGCCGAGGGACACCGTCAGGATGGCGATGCCCGGGATCGTCGCGACCCACCATTGGCTGAGGAGATATTGCTGGCCGGTGGAGATCATCGCCCCCCATTCGGCGAGCGGCGGCTGCGCGCCGAGGCCGAGAAAGCCGAGGCCGGCGGCGGTCAGGATGATGCCGGCCATGTCGAGCGTCACGCGGATGATCAGCGAGGAGAGACACATCGGCATGACATGGCCGGTAATGATGCGCAGCGTGCCGGCTCCCGTGAGGCGCGCGGCAGCGATGTAGTCGGAATTACGCACGGCAAGCGACTCGGCGCGCGCCACGCGGGCATAGGGGGGCCAGGCCGTCAGCGCGATGGCCAGGATGGCGTTGACGATACCCGGCCCAAGCGCCGCGACGAAGGCCAGCGCCAGGATCAGCCGCGGAAACGCGAGGAAGATGTCGGTGAGCCGCATCAACACGCCGTCGACGAAACCGCCCAGCGTGCCGGCGACCGTGCCGATGATCAGTCCGAACACCGGCGCGGTGACCGCAACCAGCGCGACCACCTTCAACGTGACGCGCGAGCCGAAGACGATGCGGCTCCAGATGTCCCGGCCGAGTTCGTCGGTGCCGAGGAGATGGTTCGGCGCCCCCGGTGGCAACAGCCGGTCGGACAGGTTCTGGAAGTTCGGGTCGTGGGTGGCGAGCAGCGGCGCGAAGGCGGCCATCAGAAGCAGCGCGACGACGATGGCAAGGCCGAACATCGCCAGCGGATTGCGCGACAGTTGCTTCCAGGCAAGCCAGGCCGACACCGTCCGGGCGTGGGCGCGCGAATTCGGACTGTCGCTGGTCAGCCAAGCCTTGAGGCCGCCGTCTCTCGGTGGGGTCACCGCGCTCATTTCGCCCTCGGATCGACGAGCGTATAAAGGAGGTCGGACATAAGGTTCAGGATGATGAAGGCGACGCCGATCACCACCGTGCCGCCGAGGACCGCGTTGAGATCGCCGGCAAACAGGCCCTGCGTAATGTAGAGACCGAGACCGGGCCAGGCGAAAACCGTCTCCGTCAGCACCGAACCTTCCAGCAGCGAGGCATAGGACAACGCGATGACGGTGATCAGCGGCACCATGGCGTTGCCGAGGGCATGCACCCAGATCACCCGCCATTCCGGCACGCCCTTCACCCGCGCGGCGGTGACGTATTCCTGGCCGAGTTGCTCCAGCATGAAGGAGCGTGTCATGCGCGAGATGTAGGCGAGCGAATAGTAGCCGAGCACCAGCACCGGCA
>JBBSUS010000477.1:0-2979 GCA_038234195.1 Hyphomicrobiales bacterium
AAGGCTTTTACCGCCTTCTTGTTGCCAATCAGGTTGTCGTCGACAAAATCGACATGGCCGCGAAAACCCAGTGCGAAAATCCGATCGAGTTCCGCGATCATCTGGGCATTGTTCTTGGCGCGGGGCTTGCGTCCTTAAAGTTCTATGATGTCGCAGAATTCGCAGAGAAACGGGCAGCCGCGTGAGAATTGAACGTTGAGATGCACATAATTCTTGAAATCGATGAGATCGAAGCGTGGCACCGGTGTCTTCGTCACGTCCACGGTGAAGCGCACGGATTTAAACGTGCCGGAAATGTCCCCGCGCGTAAGCGCAGCGATGACGTCCTCGATGACCGCCTCGGCTTCGCCGAGAACGCGGAAATCGGCGGTTTCGTAGAGTTGCGGACTTGAAGATATATCGGGGCCGCCGACCATGACGGGTCGTTCCAGCCTATGACACCTCTCGCATAACGCCAGAATCGCTGCCTGCTGAGGAAGCATGCCCCCGGTCATGACGTAGTCTGCCCACAAGATCTCTTCATCGCGGAGCGCCGTCGCGTTTTCATCGAGCAGGCGAATATCCCAAGCGGACGGTAGCATAGCGGCTACGGTCATCAGCCCGAGCGGCGGCGCTGGGTATTTCGCGCCGAATATCTTGCAGGCGGCCTGGTAGTTCCAAAAGGAATCGCTGCGGAACCGCGGATGGACCATCAGGATCTTCAGCGGCGGCGGTATCGACATATCTGCCTCCTGGAGATGGTTGGGTTGTGCCGCACTGTCACCGCGCCCGGTTGCCGCCAAGGATTATACTCGACGGGTCGTGGCCCGACATTTTATGCGCGCAGCTTTCCGTCGACTGTTATTCGGGGTGGTTTGAAAGTCCTCGATCTCCGGCTTCGGCTTCAAGGCATTCGAACTCTCCGATGCTCATCCCCGAAGCGATGGGGCGGGACGAGTTTCGATGGGCGCGTGTCAAAGCGCAAGAGGCTGCCAGGCGTCATTTCCCTGTGGGTTTCAGAACCTGCCCATCCGATCGGCTTCTGAACCGTATCTACGAATGACAAACGGCTGTTCAGTGGTTCTGCAACCGCGTTATGCGTTCAAGCCGGCCATCGAAACCAAGCGGTTGCATCATCGCCGATTGCGCACTTCAAGCTGTTTAGAAGTTTGTGCGTTTGAAACGCCAGGCGATGCTTCGCCTTGACAGGGCATGCAGGGGCGAACATTTGCCAAGTCTCGTCGACGGCGAGGAACTACGGGAGGACTTTCATGGCACTGGCGTTGATGTTTCCGGGGCAAGGCAGCCAAAGCGTTGGCATGGGACGCACCCTTTACGACGCCTATCCGGCAAGTCGTGCCGTCTTCGAAGAAGTCGACGAAGCGCTCGGCGAGAGCCTTTCGACGCTGATCTTCGAAGGCCCGGTGGATCGCCTGACCCTGACTGAACACGCCCAGCCGGCGCTGATGGCGGTTTCGCTCGCCGCGATGCGCGCATTGGAGGCCAATGGTTTCGACGCGAAAACCGCAGCCTTTGTTGCCGGACATTCGCTGGGCGAGTACTCGGCGCTTGCCGCCGCTGGCGCCCTGTCGATTTGCGATACAGCCAAGCTCCTGCGGATTAGGGGTCTGGCCATGCAGGGGGCGGTCGCGCCCGGCGAGGGCGCCATGGCAGCGATCATAGGCCTGCCGTTCGACGCGGTGGAGGCCTTGTGCGGGAAGGCAGAAGAGGGCGCCATCTGCCAGATCGCCAATGACAATGGCGGCGACCAGATCGTGATTTCGGGAACCAAGGCAGCAGTCGACCGGGCCGTGGCGCTGGCGCCGGACCTCGGCGCCAAGCGCGCCATTCTTCTGCAGGTTTCCGCGCCGTTTCACTGCCGGCTGATGCAGCCGGCAGCGGAGCGCATGCAGGCGGCGCTCGCAGACGCCTCGGTCAGCGTCCCGATCGTCCCAGTCGTGTCGAACGTGTCGGCGACGCCGACCACCGATCCGATCGAAATTCGCCAGCGGCTTGTCGATCAGGTGACCGGACAGGTTCGCTGGCGCGAGACGGTGGGCTACTTAGCCGCCAACGGGGTCGACGCGTTGCTCGAAGTCGGCTGCGGCAAGGTTTTGTCCGGTCTCGCCCGCCGGATAGACCGGAGCCTCGCCACGACGGCGATCGGCACCGCAGCCGACGTGGAGGCGTACCTGAAGACCTGATCGGCGCTGGGCCGGGTGTCCCGCCGCGACGCATTCCTCAGTTCGCGAACGGTCAACCGTTCGCCTCTTGCAATTAAAGGGAAGTCTCATGTTCGATCTGACAGGGCGCAAGGCGCTCGTAACGGGCGCCAGTGGCGGCATCGGCGAGGCCATCGCTCGTGCTCTGCACGAGGCCGGTGCGACAGTCGGCCTGCACGGCACGCGCAAGGAGCGGCTGGACGCGCTGGCTTCGGAACTGGGCGAGCGGGCGATGGTATTTGCGGCCGACCTGTCAGACCGCGAGGCCCAGAAGGCGCTGGCCGAGACGGTCGAAACGGAGATGGGTGGTCTGGATATCCTCGTGAACAATGCCGGCATCACCAAGGATGGTCTGTTCGTGCGCATGTCGGACGCCGACTGGGATGCGGTGCTGGAAGTCGATCTGACCGCGGCTTTCCGACTGACCCGCGGTGTGACCCATCCGATGATGCGGCGGCGATTCGGGCGGATCATCAACGTGACCTCCATCGTGGCGGTCACCGGCAATCCTGGTCAGGCGAATTACTGCGCTGCCAAGGCAGGCATGATCGGCTTTTCCAAATCGCTGGCGCAGGAGATCGCCTCGCGTAGGGTGACCGTGAATTGCATCGCACCCGGCTTCATTTCGAGTGCCATGACTGAAAAGCTGAACGCCAGGCAGAAGGATGCGATCATGGGGGCCATCCCGATGAAGCGGATGGGTGAAGCCGCTGAAATTGCTGCGGTCGCTGTGTTCCTCGCATCGAACGAGGCAGCATATGTCACGGGCCAGACCTTG
>JBBSUS010000478.1:0-2976 GCA_038234195.1 Hyphomicrobiales bacterium
AGCGGCCGATGGGTTTGCCGGTGCCACAGCAGCGGCCTGGCCACTGGCACTCTCATTCGCCGCGGACTGCGGCGAGGTAATCGACCCGTCGCTTGCCGCGACCCGCCAGACGGTATTCCCCGCGTCGTCCGCCACCAGCAGCGCGCCGGTGCCGTCGATCGCGACGCCCACGGGGCGGCCGTGGGTCTTGTCGCCGTCGAGGAAGCCGGTCACCACGTCCTCGGCCTTGCCGGTTGGCTTGCCGTTCTCGAACGGCACGTACACGACCTTGTAGCCGTTGAAGAAAGTTCGGTTCCAACTGCCATGTTCGCCGATGAAGGCGCCATTGGCGAACTTCTGCGGCATCGCCGAGCCCTTCGAGAAGATCATCCCCAAGGGCGCGACATGGCTCGACAGGGCGTAGTCGGGCGCGATGGCCTTGGCCACCATATCCGGTCGCTGCGGATGCACCCGCGGATCGACGTGGTCACCATAATAGCTCCACGGCCAGCCGTAGAAGGCACCGTCCTTCACCGAGGTCATGTAATCCGGCACGAGGTTGGGACCAAGTTCGTCCCGCTCGTTGATGACGGCGTACAACGTGCCTGTGTCGGGCTCGAAGGTCAGGCCGTTCGGATTGCGCAGACCCGAAGCATAGACGCGCGCAGCCCCGCTCTGCCGGTCGATCTGCCAAATGGCGGCCCGGCCCTTTTCGGCCTCGATGCCATTCTCCACGATGTTCGAGTTCGAGCCGACCCCGGCATAGAGATATTTTCCGTCGGGGCTGATCGTCAGGTCCTTGGTCCAGTGATGGTCGATCGGACCGCCCGGCAGCGGGGTCAGAACCTTGGGAGCGGCGGTGATCTTGGACTCGCCGAGGGTGTACGGATAAGCCAGGATCGCGTCGGTCGCGGCGACATAGAGCGTGTTGTCAGCGAACACGACCCCGAACGGCGAATCGAGCCCGGTCAGGAGATCGCTGCGCTCGTCGACCTTTCCGTCATGATTGGTGTCGCGCAGAAGCGTGATCTTGTTGCTCTCCTTCTGCGGACCCGAGCCGCCGCCGTGAGCAATCGACATGATCCAGCCGCGGATGATGTCTTTCGGGCGCGTCGGCGCCTCGCCGGCCGGTCCGCGGGATTGGACGGCCAGCACGTCGCCGTTCGGCAGGGTGTAGACCCGGCGAGGATTGACCAGATCCTTGGCATAGGCGGTGACCGTGAGGCCCTCGGCGACCTTCGGTGTCTCGCCGTCCTTCCAGCCAATCACCTCGGCGACCTTCAAGTCCGGCAGGATCGCTGCGCTCTGCTCCGGCAGATACGGATTGGGACCGATCTGCCGCGAAATGTCGAAATCGGAATTGTCGTCGCTGCAACCGGCTACGGCCAGGAGAACGAGGGCGCTACCGGCGAGAAACGCGGCCTTGCGCCTCGGGTGGTTTCTGCTCGTCTGTCGATCGTGGTTCTGTCGATTACTCATAATTGCTGACTCCAACGCCATAACGGAACACCATCGAACGGCCCATGAAACTCGTGACGATCACCAAAAGGACCGTCACCGCCGACAGGATCAACCCGTAGGGCACGACCGCCGTCCAACCGTCGCCCGCGTGGATCAGGCTGTTGAGGAAGGCGAGCGCCAGAACGACGATGTTGCCGACCGCATGCGGCCAGGCCGGCTTCTGCGCCCTGACGGACCGTCGGGCGAGGAGATCGATGACGCCGGCCAAGCCTGCAAGGCCGCCGAACACCAGGCCCGCAAAGAGCAGCCAGGCGGAAAAGTTCTGCCACATGATATTGGCCGTCTGCCAATAGGCAATGTCCGTGAACAGCGCGAGGGTGAAACAGACGATCGGGAACGGCACCAGCATGGCGTGGATCGGCTGTCCGGCGACCGATACGGTGGAGGGAGGATGTGGAAAATCCATCGGAGAATCTCGATCATGTCTGAAGTTGCGGTCGGATAGGTGATACGAGCGACCGTGTTCTTATGTTCCGGCCTGTCGCGAGAAGGCGCCGCGTGCGTCCTTGCAGCGCAACTGCGCTGCCCGACTTCGAAGCTAGTGCACCCTGATCACGTGGCGATGGCCGCGCGGCTCGAAATAGATAGCCGTCAACCGGCCGTCTGCCCCCCAGGCGGCGGGCTCTTGCCAGGAGTTGCGCCGATCTGAGCGTTTGGCTTAACGCTGCCGGACAAAGGCTCTCCGGCTTTACCGCTCATCCAGTGGACCGACCACCCTATACGGAAACCGCCCATGCCCGGCATCACCCGCTCCCACGGCCGCTATCCCTATTCCGCCCTCCCCGACCGCGACGTTTTCGACTGGCCAAACGGCCGCCGCCTGGCCGTCTACGTCGCCCTGAACATCGAGACCTTTTCATTCGGTGAGGGAAAAGGCGCCGGCATCGCGCCGAAAAAGGAGGACCAGCCCGACGTCCTCAATCACTGCTGGCGCGAATGGGGCAACCGGGTGGGCGTATGGCGGATGAAGGCAATGTTCGACGACCTCGATATCCCGCTCTGCGTCCTGCCGAACTCGGCTGTCTACGACGACTGCCCCGGCCTCGTCGAAGCGTTTCGGGAGCGCGGCGACGAGATCGTCGGCCACGGCCGCACCAATGCCGAGGAACAGGGCGTGCTGACCGAAGTCGAGGAGCGCGCGCTGATCCACGAGGCAAGCGAGACATTCCGCGCCAACGAAGGAAAGCTCCCCGCCGGCTGGCTTGGGCCCTGGATTTCCCAGAGCGAAACAACGCCGGATCTCCTGGAAGAAGAAGGCTATTCCTACCTGCTCGACTGGTGTCATGACGATCAGCCGGTCTGGATGAAGACCCGCTCCGACAAGAGCATCCTGTCGGTGCCCTATTCCCACGAGATCAACGATATCCCGACCATGACCGCGCGCATGGCCTCGGCGACGGAGTTCGCCGGCATGATCACCGCTCAGTTCGACGAGATGCTGGAGGCCTCCGAACAGGCACCTGCGGTGATGAGCAT
>JBBSUS010000479.1:0-2966 GCA_038234195.1 Hyphomicrobiales bacterium
GCCGACGCGACGCCGAGCGCAGCTTGACGAACGCCAGAGGCGAAATCAAGAACGAGTGCCCGCCGGCCGATGACGATTCGGTGCGAACGGGCGGGGAGTGAGAGACGATGTTCAAGGGTTCGATTCCGGCGCTGGTCACACCGTTCGCCGATGACGGTTCGCTCGACGAGGCGGCATTCCAACGCTTCGTCGAATGGCAGATCGCCGAAGGCTCGAACGGCGTCGTCCCGGTCGGCACGACGGGCGAGAGCCCGACGCTCAGCCATCCCGAGCATCGGCGCATCGTCGAACTCTGCGTCGAGACGGTGAAGGGTCGGGTTCCGGTGATCGCTGGTGCCGGATCCAACAACACCGACGAGTCGGTAGGACTTGCCAAGTTCGCCGAGGAAGCGGGCGCCGACGGCATCCTGTGCGTCACGCCCTATTACAACAAGCCGAACCAGAAGGGCCTCTATGCCCATTACTCGGCGGTCGCCAAGGCGGTGTCGCTGCCGATCATCATCTACAACATCCCGGGTCGGTCGATCATCGACATGACGCCGGAGACGATGGGCCGGCTTGCCGCCGACTTCTCCAATATCGTCGGGGTCAAGGATGCGACGGCCAAGGTCGATCGGGTCTCCGAGCAGCGCATCACCTGCGGGCCGGATTTCATCCAATTGTCGGGCGAGGATTCCACCGCTCTGGGTTTCAACGCCCATGGCGGTCAGGGCTGCATTTCGGTGACGGCCAACATCGCTCCGCGGCTGTGCGCCGAATTCCAGGCTGCTTGCGCCGCCGGGCGCTACGACGAGGCGCTGGAACTCCAGGACCGGCTGATGCCGCTGCACAAGGCGATCTTCATCGAACCGAACCCGACGGGCGTGAAATACGCGCTGGCCAAGCTCGGGCATCTGAACAATCGGCTGCGCTCGCCGCTGGTGCCGATCGACGCGTCCACCGAGGACGCGATCGACGCGGCGCTGCGCCATGCCGGGTTGCTGAACTGATCGACGATCGACAGGTCCCGTGCGGTCACCTCGCCGGGGCGCCGATCTGCAGGCGCGATTGAACTTCGCGGCCGGTGACCGCATGTTGAGGCTGCAGGCGCGTCGAGCGAGCCGCGCGGCCTGGAGCCTTTTCAAACTGCCGACAATTCCCGAGAGGGCCGGCGCTGCTCAGCGCCGGCAATGACCGCACATGGCCAAGAAGAAGAACAGCGCCGGCTCCAACGTCGCCGCGGAAAACCGCAAGGCCCGCTACAATTACGAGATCCTCGACACGATCGAGGCTGGGCTGATGCTGACCGGCAGCGAAGTGAAATCGCTGCGCGCCGGCAAGGCCTCGATCGCCGAAGCCTATGCGACGGAGGAGGGGGGCGAGCTCTGGTTGATCAACTCCAACCTGCCGGAATTTCTCCAGGCCAACCGCTTCAACCATGAGCCGAAACGGCGCCGCAAGCTGCTCGTTCACCGCACCCAGCTCAACCGGCTGGCGGGCGCCGTGCAGAAGGACGGCATGACGCTCGTACCGCTGCGGATCTATTTCAACGATCGCGGCGTCGCCAAGCTGATGTTGGCGCTGGCCAAGGGCAAGAACGCGCCTGACAAGCGCCAGGCCATCAAGGAACGCGACTGGAACCGCCAGAAGCAGCGCATCCTGAAGGGCGACTGAACGGCTGAAACGAGGCGGCGCGACGCCCGATCGAGCCGGTTCAGCGGCCGCGCGTCGCGGCTTGGAACACCGCCTCGAACATCGGCACGGTCAGGACGCGCGTATTGGTGTTGTAGCGCGAGCAGTGATAGCTCGACACGATCCGCAATTTTTCCGATCCGCTGACCTCGATCAGCGCATCGGCACCTTGGCCGAAGGGGGCGTCCTTCAGCCGGGCGCCCAGCGCCCGTACGGTCGAATCATGAGCGATGCGGCCGAGGGTGACCAGGGTCGTGAGATTGGGAAAGCTTTGAATGGTCGCCGTGAGAAAGCCGCGGCAGGCGTTGATTTCGGGGCCCGTCGGTTTGTTTTGCGGCGGCACGCAGCGCACGGCGTTGGTGACGGCGGTGCCGACCAGTTCCAGGCCGTCGTCGGTGCGCGCGGCAAAGCGGTCGTTGGCAAGGCCGAATTTCGAGAGCGTCGCATAGAGGAGATCGCCGGCATAGTCGCCGGTGAAGGGCCGTCCGGTGCGATTGGCGCCGCGCACGCCGGGTGCGAGCCCGACGATGAGCAGCCTCACCGCGTCGCGACCGCCGGGCGGAAGCAAGGTCTCGACGGGGGCGTTGTGCCAGGCCGGTTCACCGGAGCGCAGGTCTTCGCGATAGGCGACGAGGCGCGGGCAGAGCGGGCAGTCGCGTCCCGGCTCGGCCCTGGACCCAACGTGACGCGTTGCGGACGGTGGGGTGGTGTTCGAAGCCATGCTCGACGGTTCGACGCTCAGTATTCGTCGTCGTCGTCGACGTCGTGGTTTTCACTGCGGCGCGGTGCGATGCGGGCTTCGCGTTCGGCCGGGTTACGACCGATTTCGGCCTTCAGGCTCTGCAGTTCGATGAAGTGGTCGGCCTGGCGACGCAGATCATCGGCGATCATCGATGGTTGCGTGGCCATGGTGGAGACGACAGAAACGCGGCGCCCCTTGCGCTGCAATGCCTCGACAAGCGCGCGAAAATCGCCGTCGCCGGAAAACAGCACGAAATGCTCGACCGTATCGGCCAGGTTCATCGCGTCGACCGCCAGTTCGATGTCCATGTTGCCCTTGATCTTGCGGCGACCGGACGGATCGGTGAACTCCTTGGCGGGCTTGGTGACGACGCGATAGCCGTTGTAGTCGAGCCAGTCGATCAGCGGTCGGATCGACGAGTATTCGTTGTCCTCGATCAGCGCCGTGTAATAATAGGCGCGAACGAGATAGCATTTCTCCTGATAGTTCTTCAGCATCTTCTTGTAGTCGATGTCGAAGCCGAGGCTTTTGGAGGCCGCGTAGAGATTGGCGC
>JBBSUS010000480.1:0-2966 GCA_038234195.1 Hyphomicrobiales bacterium
CGCGGCCAGCTCGGCCGAATCGCGGAACGGGCCGAAGATGTCGGCCGGGACCGCGGCGGCGAAGGCCGGGTCGTCGAGGCTGTCGAAATGCCGGGTCTTGTCGCTTCCGGCGACCATGAAGTCGTTGGCGGACAGGTCGTAGCAGCCCTTGAACTGGCCGCCCTGGCCAACCGGCCAGACCAGCGGTGCGACCTGCAGCTGCAGGTTCTCCTCGATCTCGTCGAGCAGTTCGAACGGATCGAGGCCCTCGCGGTCGACCTTGTTGATGAAGGTGATGATCGGGATGTCGCGCAGCCGGCAGATCTCGAACAGCTTGCGGGTCTGGGCCTCGATGCCCTTGGCTGCGTCGATGACCATGATCGCGCTGTCGACCGCGGTGAGGGTTCGGTAGGTGTCCTCGGAGAAGTCGCTGTGGCCGGGCGTGTCGAGAAGGTTGAAGGTGATGCCGTCCCGCTCGAAGGTCATCACCGACGAGGTGACGGAAATGCCTCGGCTTTTCTCGATGTCCATCCAGTCGGATTTCGCCCGGCGGCCATTGCCCTTCGAGCGCACGGCGCCGGCCATCTCGATGGCGCCGCCAGCGAGCAGCAGCTTTTCCGTCAGCGTCGTCTTGCCGGCGTCGGGGTGCGAGATGATCGCGAAGGTGCGGCGGGTGGTGTGCCCGGCCGCCGGCGCTGAGGGCTTCTTCGGCGCCGGGTTCGCGACGTCGGCCTGGGGCTCGTTCTGGGTTTCGACAAAGGGCTTCAGGGTCGCGCTCACGGCGTGTCGTCTCCGGTGTGTGCGGTCGAGCCGCTCGCAGCGATGTCGGCAAGGACAGGGCGCGGTGGCGGCTCGGCCGTCAAGGTTCGATGGGCGTTTCGCCGCGCCCGGCTGATGGAAACGGACGCGTTCGCGACCGAAATAAGCCGGCGCGACGAATGTCGCCCGCAGATAAGGCTTTTTGCCGAAGAATGCACGTACAGCCTTTCGACGCTGCGTGCCGGCTTCGATGGGGCTCCATGCTCGACGATCATCAAGGACGGCGCCCGCCTGCGACGCCGCTACACGGCAAGGTGCCTTAATTTTGTCGGCCCATGGGTCTGTAAAGCGACCGAACGCTTGGTGTTGTGGCCGCCGAAGCCTTGGCACCCGCAAAGACGCAGGGATCGGACCGCCGGGACCGGCGGGCGGACAGGAGAGATCGATGCAGTTCAAATGGCCGGGGCGCAATGCCATCGTCGTTCTCGCCACGACGAGCATGTTGGCGGGCATGACGGTTCTGGTTTCCTACGCACCGACGCTCTACCAGCTGTTCTGCGCCGCGACCGGCTACAATGGCACCGTCCAGCGCGCCAATGCCGCGACGGCCCCGCAAACGCCGCTGGATCGGTCGGTGACCGTGCGCTTCGACGCCAATGTCGCGGCCGGTCTCGACTGGGATTTCAAGCCGGCACAGCGCGAGATCACCGGCCATTTCGGCGAGCCGATCCAGACCTATTACATCGCCACGAACAATTCCAAGGACACGGTGGTCGCGCACGCGGTGTTCAACGTCACGCCGTATCAGGCGGCGCCGTATTTCTTCAAGATCGAGTGCTTCTGCTTCACCGACGAGAAGTTGAAGCCGGGCGACAGCGCCAAGATGCCGCTGGTTCTCTACGTCGACGACGCAATGGCCAAGGATCCGACGACGGCTTCGCTCGAAAGCGTGACCCTCTCCTACACCTTCTACAAGCAGGAAAATCCATCGCCGGACCAGATCGCCAAGGCGCGCGACCTTGCGGAGGGTTCGAAGGAAAAGGATGCCGCGCTGAAGCAGGACCTCGGCGCCGCGACCTACGCCAACGACGCGCCGCGCGGATAAGCCTGCGATTTCCCCATTTGGGTGGCGGAAGGCGGCCCGGCCCGGCCCGGCGCCGGCGGAGCCAGGTCGCAGCGAAGCCTTCGTCCCGTCCGCGCATCATCGGGCGTCGTCGCTTCGACTCGCGTGCGTGGTAGAATCCGGTTCGCAATCGCCAATCGCGACCGGCCGAAGGCGCGCCGCCCCAACTACAACGTCTTCAGATATTCGAGCAGCGCCCGCTTGTCGGCAGGCGAGAGGGTCGTGCCGAATTCGTGACCGCAACGGCTGTTTCCGGAATCGATGCCGTCGCCCTCGCAGCCGGTGGTCTCCAGAGTGAAGTCGAACATCGTCTGCTCGGGGGCGAGCCCGACCGTCTCGATGTCGTAGGCCGGTCCGACCTTGAAGGATGCCGCCCGTTCGGATGCGGGTTTCAGGAGTTCGGCGAGGCTCTGGACCGAGCCGTTATGAAGATATGGTGCTGCCGCCCAGATGCCTTCCATGACGCGTGATTCGTAGGCGCAGCCTGATTTCGCAGGCGCCGCGTTGTCCTCGGTTGAAAGTTCGCGACTGGCATTGTCCATCGACGTCGCGGATTCCGGCATGGCGGCAGGTTCGTTGAAGGCGCCCCGCAAGGATTGGAGGTCGGCCGGCAATGCAGCGGTGGACGATGCCGACAACGACGGCGATGCAGACGCCGAATTCATCGAAGGGGAGGGTGCCAATCGCCGTTGGACGTCGGCGCCGAGGAAGGGAAGCTTGTTCTGGAGGATCGCTCCGATGACCGACGTTTCCAGAACCTTGAAGGCCGTCTCCTCCGCTCCGAGTGCGCCCCCGGCAAAGGGGATTTGCGCGCCGTGCAACACGCCTGTCTGGACCTGTCTTGTCAAAACGCTGCATTCGCGCGAGTCGGTGCCGACATCGACGATCGGTGTCGCCCAGGTTTCATTGAAGATCGGCCGCGTCTTGCCAGGGGTGATGCCGTGGCATGCGACGCATCCGTTACGGGCATCTCTGCTGTTGAACAGGTCTGCACCGCGCGCCGCCAATTGCTGATCAATCTGCCACGGCCAGCGCGGCGCACCGATCTTCTTGATCATGCCCTCCAATGCCGAGAGGCCCGCGAAATTGGCGGAGTTCATCTTCA
>JBBSUS010000481.1:0-2964 GCA_038234195.1 Hyphomicrobiales bacterium
CAAAGCATAGATGGCGGCGATCTTGCCGGCCGAAGCGGCCGCCTTTGAAATCCGGGTGATTGCGGCTTCCGTCTTTTCGCCATGAGGATCGAGCGTGCCATCGCCCGAGAGCGCGATCGAAAGATCGGACGGGCCGACGAAAATGCCGTCAAGGCCATCGATCGACAGGATTGCTTCCAGGTTTTCGACCGCCGAGGCCGTCTCGATCATCGCGAAAGCCAGTGTCTGCACTCTCGCGTCGGGCACATACTGGTTGCGATCGGTGTAGGTGTGGATCTGAGCGGCCCGGGTCGGGCCGTAGGAACGGCGACCCAGCGGCGGATATTTCACCGAGTCGACAAACAGCCGAGCGTCATCGACCGTCTCGATCATCGGCATGATGACGCCGGAGGCCCCGCAGTCAAGTGAGCGCGCGGCGAGCGCGCGATCCTCGATCGGCAGCCGAACCAGGGCGGGAATGCCCAGAAGCACAGAACGCTCGATCCCCGCCCTGATGCTGGCGAAATCGTGGAGGCCGTGCTGGACGTCGAAAGTCAACGCGTCGAAGCCGGCACGCGCAAAACATTCGTGCACGTGCGGGTCGATCGTCGCGAGCCACGCCGAGAGGACGAAGCCGCCCTCGCCCAGGCGATCGCGGAGGGTTGGAAGTGGCATCGTCGTCTCCGGTTGAAGCTTGGGTTCAGTCGTTCTGAATCTGGTTTTCGGCAGCGGCCAGACACTCGGCCATGTGGCGGCGGATCTGATGCTCGGACTGTTCGACCCCTGCCTTTTTGAGGTCGTCGTAAAGCTTCTGGTAGACGTCGTCGTCTCCAGGCATCAGGAAGTCGGCCTTGATGACCTCCTGAGCGTAGGCGTCGGCATCTGAGCCGGCCATCCCCATCAGCCCAGCCGCCCAAAGACCCAGCAGCTTGTTGCGCCTTGCCTCGATGCGGAACCGAAGTTCCTGGTCGTGGGCGTATCGGGCCTCGAAATCGCGCTCGCGGTTCTGAAGGTCCATGATCGGGGCTCCCTGTACTGAAAGAATCGGTCGCGTCTCGACGTCCATCGAACGACCGGCTGACAACTCCTGACATATGGCCAATCGTTCGCCAAATGAAGCGGGAAATCGGCTACCGTGACAAGCCGAGGCTTGATTTGCGGTGCACAGGTGCCGACTTGAGGCCTTGGCGGCCGGCCCGGCGATTGTGAAGGCCTCTCGTATGGGCTATTCAGCCGTTAGATCGCCTACCGTTTTCGCGCCTTTGCCGAAGGCGCCCCACCCAGATTCGAGTTCCATGATGACACGTCGCCGCCGCATCTACGAAGGCAAGGGCAAGATTCTCTATGAAGGCCCGGAGCCCGGTACGCTGGTCCAGTTCTTCAAGGATGACGCGACCGCCTTCAACAAGAAGAAGCACGAGATCGTCGACGGCAAGGGCGTCCTCAACAACCGCATCTCCGAATACATCTTCTCGCATCTGAACAAGATGGGCATCCCGACTCACTTCATTAAGCGGCTCAACATGCGCGAGCAGCTGATCAAGGAGGTCGAGATCATTCCGCTCGAGGTGGTGGTGCGCAACATCGCTGCCGGCTCGCTGGCAACGCGTCTGGGCATCGAGGAAGGCACGGTCCTGCCGCGCTCGATCATCGAATTCTACTACAAGGCCGACGCACTCGACGACCCGCTGGTCTCGGAAGAGCACATCACGGCCTTCGGCTGGGCAAGCCCCCAGGAGATCGACGACATCATGGCGCTGGCGATCCGCGTCAACGACTTCCTCTCGGGTCTCTTCCTCGGTGTCGGCATCCAGCTCGTCGACTTCAAGATCGAGACCGGGCGCCTGTTCGAGGGCGACATGATGCGGATCATCGTTGCCGACGAGATCTCGCCGGATTCCTGCCGCCTCTGGGACGTCGTTACGCAGGATAAGCTCGACAAGGACCGGTTCCGCCGGGATATGGGCGGGCTCGTCGAGGCCTATCAGGAGGTCGCGCGCCGCTTGGGCATCATGAATGAAAACGAGCCGCCCCGCCCCTCGGGGCCGGTGTTGGTCAAGTAAGGCGGAAACGGTCCGCCAAGCAGCCGGCACCGGCTCTTAAGCTCGTATATTCCAAAGACAGGCGCATCTCGTGAGGTTGCCGTGAGCGTGACAAGTGATTAGGGCTCGAATCGTCGTCACGTTGAAGAACGGCGTCCTCGACCCGCAGGGCAAGGCGATCGAGGGCGCGCTTGGCCATCTCGGCTTCGACGGCGTTGGCCATGTTCGGCAAGGCAAGGTGTTTGACGTCGAGCTGGAGGGCGATGATGCGGATGCCGCTCGCTCGCAACTGGCCACGATGTGCGACAGGCTTCTCGCCAACACGGTCATCGAGAACTATTCCGTCGAGATCGGCTGAAGACAGATGAAAACCGCTGTCGTCCTCCTTCCGGGTCTCAACCGCGACCGCGACATGATCGCGGCGCTGACGAGCATTGCCGGCGTGCCGCCCATCACCGTCTGGCAGACCGAGACAACGATGCCGGACGTCGACCTGATCGTCGTGCCCGGCGGTTTCTCCTTCGGCGATTATCTGCGCTGCGGAGCGATCGCCGCGCGTTCACCGGTAATGAGGGCCGTGGCCGAAAAAGCAGCCAAAGGCGTTCCCGTCCTTGGCGTGTGCAACGGCTTCCAGATTCTTTGCGAAGCCGGTCTCCTCCCCGGCGCCTTGATGCGCAACACCTCCCTGCGATTCGTTTGCCGGGAGGTGAAGCTGGAAGTTGTCAACGCCTCGACGCGGTTCACGACGGCCTATTCCCAAGGCCAGGTGATCCGCTGCCCCGTCGCTCATCATGACGGCAATTACTTCGCCGATGACGCGACGATCCAGCGGCTCGAGGACGACGACAAGGTTGTGTTCCGCTATGCCGAAGGCACCAATCCGAACGGCGCGCTGCGCGATATCGCCGGCATTATCAACGAGGCCGGCAACGTCATGGGGTTG
>JBBSUS010000482.1:0-2963 GCA_038234195.1 Hyphomicrobiales bacterium
CTGCGCGGCGGCACCGGCAACCTGCTCGTGCGCGACTTTCGCGCAATGCTCGCCGAGCATCGGGTCATCCCGGGCGCTCCCAATGGCGTCGGCGACCTGACGGCGGCTGTTTTCCTCGCACGCATTCTCGCCGGGACCGAACCGGACAAGGCGCTGCAGACGACGACCGCGACGGTGTTCGAGATCCTGGCCCGAACGACCAAGCGCGGCGCCGACGAGCTGACGCTGGAGACCGACGTCGACAGCCTGCGCCACCCTATGGCGATGGTCCAGATGCGCCAGCTTGCGACAGCGGGCGGCAAGACGCAGGCGTGAGGCGGAGAAGGCAGCGCACCGGCGATGGCGTCGCTATGATGTTCTGGGATTTAGAGAATCGGGTGAGCAATGACTGATGACACTAACGGTCCTGTTCATCTCATGGAGGACCGCGAAACGGGCGACCGATTTTTGGTCTACGGCGCTGATGGAGGCCTTCGGATCGACATCCGCTATGAGGGGGATACGCTTTGGATGACGCAGGCCCAGATTGGTTCGCTTTTTGGCCGTGAGCGATCCGTTATCACCAAGCATATCAACAATATCATAGAAGAGGGCGAACTTGACGAGAACACTTCCGTGCAAAAAATGCACAAAACTCAAGGTCGTCCCGCCGCGCTTTACAACCTCGATATGGTCATCTCTGTCGGCTACCGGGTATCGTCCGCGCAAGCCACTTTGTTCAGGCGCTGGGCGACCGGGGTCCTCGTGCAGTTTGCGAAGAAGGGCTTCGTCGTCGATTCGATCCGCCTGAAACAGCGCGAAAATGCCGACCGGGTCGCCGAGCTTCGCGAGATCATCCGCGATATTCGCTCGGATGAGGCCAATCTCTACCGGGAGCTCAGCGCGATCTGCGCGATGTGTCAGGATTACGATGCAAGGGCGGAGGCGGCTCGGACCTTCTTCCTGCGGACCCAGGCCAAGCTGGTTTATGCGGTGACGTCGCACACGCCGGCCGAAATCATCACCACCCGGGCCGATAGCGGCGTCGAGAACATGGGGCTGACGAACTGGCCGAATGCCAACATCCGAAAGCGCGACGTGGCGGTCTCCAAGAATTATCTGGCGGAGGCGGAAATCCGCGAGCTAAATCGTCTCACGACAATTCTTCTCGATATTTTCGAAGACCAGTTGGAGCTGGGGAGGCTCGTCGTCATGGCCGATGCCGAAATCCTCCTCGACCGCCAGTTGGCCCAACTGGGCCGCTCGGTTCTCAGGGCCGGCGGCGAGGTGAAGGCGAGCGACGCCAAGCGGCATGCCGAAAACCAATACGCAGCCTTCGCCGCGCGTGAAAAGCGGGAGAGGCACCGCGAGGCTGACGAACGTATTTCGGAATTGACCAAGGAAGGAAGAGCGCTGCCTCGTACACCGAACGGGCATCCGCGCTCGCGATAATCGCATGAACTGCAGCGAACCGCTTTAAGCCGGCCGATCGCGATTGATTGCGCTGCGGCAAGACGCTAGTGATTTCGCCATGACGACGTTTTTGCCCGACCATCTTCTTTCTGGCTACAAGGCCTTCCTGGACAAGCGTCTGCCCCAGGAAAGAGCGCGATTTCGGCAGCTCGCCGAATCCGGCCAGTCGCCGAAAACCATGGTGATCGCCTGCTGCGATTCCCGGACGGCGCCCGAGACGCTGTTCGATTGCGGGCCGGGTGACATCTTCGTCGTGCGCAACGTCGCCAATCTCGTGCCGCCCTACGAGCCAGACGGTGAGTATCACTCGACGTCCGCCGCACTGGAATTCGCCCTGCACGCCCTGAAGGTCGAGCACATCGTCATCCTCGGCCACGGTGGCTGCGGTGGCATCCATGCGGCGTTGTCGCCGGCGGCAGCGCCCCTGTCGCCCGGCGACTTCATCGGCAAGTGGATGAGCCTTCTCGACCCGGTCGCCAAATCCGTCGGTGCCAACGACCACATGACCGACAAGGAGCGTCACGCCGCGCTGGAGCGGATCGCCATCCGCCACTCGATCGGCAATCTGAAGACGTTCCCGTCGGTGCAGGCGATGATCGCCGACGGCAGCCTGTCACTACACGGCGCCTGGATCGACATCGCCTCCAGCGAACTCTGGGCGATGGACCCGCAGACCGGCGATTTCTCGAGGACGGTCGACGACCGCTGAGAGGTTTGTGGCCGTCGTCGCGAAGGCGTCTCACCGGCGCCGCAGTGGCATGCTCAGTCTGCGCGCGACAGTTCAACTTCAACACATGTCCGGGACGCGGCCGTGCTCGTCGGCGTAGATCGTCTCCCCGTTGGTTGCGGAGGATGTTGCCGATTCGCCGCAGTGCGGCGGCTTTGTCACGTAGCGTCAAGGATTTCGGGGCGAATCCGGCCGCCATCGTCGCATTTTGGCACAATATGGCTTGCGCGGGCGAAGGCAGCTTCGATCTAGTGATGAACAGGGCATGTCGCATGATGGCCGCCGATCTTCGGATCGGTCGGTTGGCCGAAGAGGCTGCGAACAGGGACAGGACACGCCGCTTCCCGCATCTTGCAGACGGGAAGGTGGGCGGAACGAGTGGAACGAGGGTGATGAACAGACAACGAACCGCCACGCTGGCGAAAACCTCCCTGGCCGTCGTCGCCGTGCTTCTGGCCGCAGGCTGCTCACGCTCGACGCCGAGCTTCGGCGGCTATGGTTCGGCCAATGCCGGGCCCAGCCCGCTGACCCCGGCGCCGACCGGTCAGGTTGCTGCGAACCAGTTGCCGCCCCCGCCGCCCCCGCCGCCGCCAGGCGGCTTGCAGCAGGGCCAGCCGATGACCGACGAGGCGGCCAATACGCCGCCGACCAATGCCGATGGCACCCCGGCGGGTGGCGATACGCAGGTCGCCTCGCTGGGCAACACGCCATCGGCGCCGCCGAGTTCCAGTGGCGGCGGAGCGATCTCCCGCAATTCGGTGCTCGGCGCCTACAAGGTCACGAC
>JBBSUS010000483.1:0-2962 GCA_038234195.1 Hyphomicrobiales bacterium
CCGGTGCCGTTGTTCAGCGGCCAGCCGAAGGAATGCTGGACGAGGCCGGGCTGGGATTTTTCCGGCTCGACTTCCCACAATTCCTTGATGCCGATGCCGAATTTCGGCGGATCCCGACCCTCGTCGAGGCCGTAGGAGGCGATCAGCTGCTTGGCGAGCGAGCCGCGCACGCCCTCGCCGATCATCACATATTTGCCACGCAGCTCCATGCCGCGCTCGAAGTTCGGACCGGGGGTGCCGTCCTTTGCGACCCCCATGTCGCCGGTCGCGACGCCGACCACGGCGTTGGATTCGTCGAACAGAAGTTCGGCGGCGGCAAAGCCGGGATAGATCTCGACGCCGAGCGCCTCCGCCTTCTCTGCCATCCACTTGCAGACGAGACCGAGCGAGACGACGAAATTGCCGTGATTGCTCATCAGTTTCGGCATCAGCGAGGTCGGCAGCCGCACCGAACCTTGCGGTCCGTAGAAATAGAAGCGGTCGTCCTTTACCTCGGTCTTGATCGGCGTCTCCTCGTCGCGCCATTCAGGCAGCAGCCTGTCGAGGGCGGAGGGGTCGAGGACGTTGCCCGAGAGGATGTGGGCGCCAACTTCAGAACCTTTTTCCAGCACCACGACGGAGATCTCGGGATCGAGCTGCTTCAGCCGGATCGCGGCCGACAGACCGGCCGGGCCGGCGCCGACGATGACGACGTCGAACTCCATGGATTCGCGCTGCGGCATCTCGGCGGCGTTCTCGGCGTGGCTCATGTCTCGGCTCTCCCTGGCTGGCCGGTTCTTCAGCACCTGACGGCGGGCTCGTCGGCTGAAAAACGCCGCGGCTTCTCCACCGTTTCATCGCACAGGCGATGCCGATCGAACAGCCGTGCATCCTGTGTCAGCATCTAGGAGCCGTTGACGTTCACGTCAATTTAACGCCGGCAACCTTGATCAATGTCCGCGATATCCGGTCGCCCGCCGCGCGGAAATCGGGTAGAACCTGCCCATGCAGCCGAGCCTTGATCCCACAATGAAGAATGCCGCGATTGCGCTTCTCGACTGGTACCGTTCGGCGGGCGTCACCGCCCTCCTGTCGGAGGTGCCACGCGACCGCTTCGCTGAGACACAGGCCGAGAAGGACGCACGGGCGGCCGGCCGAGGCGCGTTACGGCCCGCCGAGGCGCGACAGGGTGGCGACGGGGTGCAGGCGCGGCAGACGCCCGCTCGCCCGCAACCGGTGGCGCCCGAACCTCGGGCGGCCTCGGTGATGCCGCGGGCGGCGGTGCCAGACGACGTCGCCATCGCCGATGCCCGCGAACACGCGCGCTCCGCTTCGACACTGGCCGAATTGCAAGCGGCCGTCGAAGGGTTCGAGGGCTGCAATCTGAAGGTCTCGGCCCGCTCGACGGTCTTCGGCGAAGGCAGCGGGACGGCGGCGCTGATGCTGATCGGCGATCCGCCGGGCCGTGACGAAGACACGGCGGGCGCGCCCTTCGTTGGCGGCCAGGGCCAGCTGCTGACCCGCATGCTCGAAGCGATCGGCCTTGACCGCGAGCAGGTGCGCACCACCCACATCCTGCCCTGGCGTCCGCCGGGCAACCGCTCGCCGACACCGGCCGAGATGCAGATCTGCCTGCCCTTCGTGCAGCGCCACGTCGAACTGGTGGCGCCGCGCATCCTCGTCTGCTTTGGCTCGGCGGCGCGCACGCTTCTCGACACCAAGGCACCGATCACCTCGGCGCGTGGTGATTGGACGAGTTACGCGTTCGGCCTCGGCGATGGCCAGACCATCGACGCGATGGCGATGCTCTCGCCCTCTTATCTGCTGAAGCAACAGGCCCAAAAGAGGTTCGCGTGGCAGGATCTTCAGGCGGTGAGAGCCCGTCTCGCGGAAGGCGCTTCAACCACCGACTGACACGGCCAGGCGACTGTCCGAAAAACGGCCCTGCGAGGTCGCATTCGGGGCTCGCCAAATCATGCCGAAAAGATTAGCTGTCCGCTCATAAACCAGGCAGACGATCCGGCCGCACGGGAGGGCGACGGGATCGACTTGACGACCCGAAAGCCGCCCGCCATGCCGATGCCAGCCCAGCTCCTGCCTATCGTCGCACTGCTCTTGTCGACGTTCTTCCTGATGGCCGGCAACGGCCTCATCGGCATCCTCCTGCCGGTGCGCGGCTCGATCGAGGGTTGGTCGAGCTATCAGATCGGCGCGCTCGGCACGGCCTACGCCATCGCGTTCACGGCAGGCTGCGTGGTGATGCCGATGCTGGTGCGCAGTGCCGGCCATGTCCGCACCTTCTCGAGCCTCGCCGCAGCGATGGCGATTTCGGCGCTTCTGTACGGCATCGCGGTCGATCCCTACGCCTGGCTTCTGTTCCGGGCCCTCGGCGGCTTCGCGACGGCCGGAACCTACATGGTCATCGAAAGCTGGCTCAACGAGCGCGTCACCAACGAGAGCCGCGGCCAGGTCTTTTCGATCTACATGATCGTCACCATGGCGGCGATGATGGGCGGTCAGTACGTCATGCCGCTGTCTCGGCCAGAACTGACCATCCCCTTCATGCTCGCCGCGATTTTGTTTGCCATGGCGGTCATCCCGACCGCCATGTCCCGTGCGCCGTCGCCGAAACCGTTGACGACGGTGAAGATCGATCTGCCGATGATCTTCAGGAATTCGCCCGTCGCCGCGGTCGGTGTGGTTCTCGCCGGCGTGCTGTCCGGCTCGTGGAACAACATGGCACCCGTGTTCGGCCAGAAGGTCGGCTTGTCGACTACGGAGATCGCGACGCTGCTGGTCGCGGCAATGGCTGGCGGCATCGCCTTCCAGGTGCCGCTCGGGCGGGCCTCGGACCGCATGGACCGCCGCTATGTGATGACCGTCGCCGGCCTCATCGGTTTTGCGGTTTCTGTCGCCGCCGTCTACCTGTCGGAACACCACGTCGGCTCTCTGGGCTATTTCGCGCTGGCGTTCGTCATTGGCG
>JBBSUS010000484.1:0-2961 GCA_038234195.1 Hyphomicrobiales bacterium
ATCGCGGCGACCTTCAACACCCCGCTCGGCGGCGTGCTGTTCGCTTCGGAAGTGCTGCTGCCGGAAATCTCGGCCCGCACCTTCCTGCCGGTGGTCGTGGCGACCGCCACGTCGACCTACGTCTACCGCCTCGCCATGGGCATCGAGTCGGCCTTCATCGTGCCGCTGTCGAGCCTGCCGACGGCCACCGTCGTCAACGGCGCCGAGATCGTTCTGGCCGCCCTGCTCGGGGTGGTCATGGGCTTTGCCGCCTGGGCCTTCGTCAAGATGCTCGCCTGGTCGGAGGACGTCTTCGACGATTCGGGCATGAACCCCTATCTCCAGAACGTCATCGGCATGCTGTCGGTCGGCGTCATGGGCTATCTGTTCCTGATGGCGTCAGGGCACTACCACGTCTATTCGGTGGGCTACTCCACCATCCAGGGCGTCATCGACGGCAACACCGGCGGCCTGCTTTTGCTGCTGGCGCTGTTTGCCGGCAAGCTGATCGCCACCTGCCTGTCGCTCGCCTCGGGCGCCTCGGGCGGCATCTTCTCGCCGAGCCTGTTCATGGGCGCGACGCTCGGTGGCGCGGTCGGCGTCGTCGGCAACCACTTTCTGCCGGGCTCGCACCTCAGCGTCGAAACCTTCTCGATCATCGGCATGGGCGCGATGGTCGGCGGCGCCACCTCGGCGGCGATGACGGCGATCGTGATGATCTTCGAGATGACCCGCGACTACGAGATCATCCTGCCGCTGGTCATCGCCGTGGCCATCGCCATCGGGGTCCGGCGTTCGCTGGTCGTCGCCGATATCTACACGATCAAGCTCAGAGCGAGAGGCCGGCCGATCCCGACCGACCGGACCACCAACATGTTTCTGGTCCAGCCGGTCAGCGAGGTGATGGAAACCACCTTCGAGGTCCTCAACCAATCGATGACCGTGCAGGAGGCCCTCAAGCGCATCGACATCGAAACGACGCGGGTGATCCTGACCGACGGCACCCGCATCACCGGCTTCGTCCGCTTCGGCACGATCCCCTATCGCGCCGATCGCTTCGCCAGCCAGACCCTTGCCGATATCGGCTCGTCCGAGTTCATCATCGCCTCGACGCTGAACAACCTGAACACCGTGGTCACGCGCATGAGCCGGCGCAACCGCACCTATGCGATCGTCTGTAAGGAAACCCGCGGCGTGCCCCGTCCAGAAGACATCGTCGGCATCATCAGCCGCGAGGAGATTGCCCAGGCGGTGGTCAAGAACCACTACGGCTGAGCATGGCAGAACGACCGAGGATGGCGACGAGCGTTCGCAAATCGCCTCGCCGTCAACCGCGGTGGCACTGCGGATCGGAGAACGCGACCAAGCCGGCGTCACTTCGAGAAGGATTGCCGACGCGTCAATCTATGTGACTGATAATTCGAGCGTTTAAACCAATACGCAACGATCGATCACCGAGTATGCGGACCAGATGGTGCATACCATAGGAGGTCGACGTCACATGTCTGCGCTAAAGACACGGGTCTTCGAGTTTGGTGATGGCGGGCGCGCCTACCGCGTCGAAGCGGGTCTGGTTCGCGATCATTTTCATGTCAGGGCGCTGTCGGGCGGCGACCTCGTGGCGCTGGACTGGCTGACGGTCGAACTCTCGACGATCAGCGATCCGGCGCGGCCGTATGTCGAGGCGCTGATTGCCGTCAACGATTGCACCATCGACGGCATTCCCCGGGTCAGGAATTTCGGCGGGCAGGGCGATCCCCATGCGGCCCTGCGTGCGTCGATTGCCGCGGCGCTCTGCCCGAACGGCAGTGACGAAACTCTGGCAGGCCTGTTGCGGCATGCCCTGCCGCGCGACACCGTCAAGCTGCATCGCGCCACGGCCGCCCGGCGCATCAATGGCATTCTGGCGCTCGACGATCGCAAGGCCAGAATCGTCGAATTGCTGTTGCGTCTGGAAGAAAGCGCCGATCATGCGAACGACAGCTTCAAATCCCAGTTCTCGCTCTTTACCGGAGCCAACGTCCGCAAAATGAAGTCGCAGATCGGCGCGATCGCCGCCGAGTTCGCGGGTGATTTCGAATATCTGGGCTTTCCGCAGGTCGATGTGTCCACGGAAGGAAGCCGCAGCGGGCTGGCGCGGAAATGCGACCTGGTCAAAAATCGCGCCGCCGCCGTGTCGGCCGCATATCGCCTTGGCCCGGGAAGCCTGCCTTACGCAGCCTTCGAGACCTCGGTGGCCGAAGCGGTCGCATTGACCATCGCCGACGAGCAAATCCTCGAACCGGCGTTGCGCGTCTGGAGCGAACGCGCCGCCCTCGCACGCGAGATCCTCGGCGTCTCGGCGGGTGAGAACGAGGATCCGGTCGGCGCGAACGACACCGTCTCGCCAGTGGCAACGCAACCCGTGCCGCGGCAAACCACAGAACCGGGCGAAGTCGGCGCCGGAGGACCTTCGGGCGTCGGTGGCGATCGGGCTGCGACGACATCCGACGAGGCCATGTTCGCTTTCGTGCGGCGACGCCTCGGCGAAAATATCGCGGCACTTCTGGAAGCGGCCGTCGAAGGTCGATCGCTTTCGAGCTCCGATGGCGAAGATCTCGACTGCGCGCTCGAATTTCTGACGGCACGCCATCCCGAGATCAAGCCCGCACTGGAACGCATGAGGTCGATGTCGACGACAGCGACACCGGCGCGCGCGGCCTGAGCCGGTCGGACTGACGAAGGACGCCCGCCGTCGGGGATTGTTCGTGATGGCCTGAAACGGCGCCCGGCGCCCGCCTATTTGCGGAGCGATCGGATTGATCGTCGGCTGCGTTGGCGCGCTGAGCACTCGAGCGGACCAAGAATCCAATCCGCCGCGCACCATAGCGTTTGCCGACGCGGCGAAGGCAACAACTCCACAAACTCCAGCCTCGAATCCATCGCCGTTTGCGGTTGGCACTTCCAATATCAATTCATCAACGGTTTCTGCACAAACGCAGG
>JBBSUS010000485.1:0-2951 GCA_038234195.1 Hyphomicrobiales bacterium
AAGCGAAAGTGAAACGCAACAAACGAAAGTCAGTCCTGGTGCCGAACGTTTTCGCTCTGTCCCGCCGGGACGCCGGCGGCGGTGGCGTTGGGAAAGGTCATCGGCAGCGTGAACACGCCTCGATGATAGGGAAAGCGCGCCCACTGCAACGGGTCCGGACCAGTGAAGATCAGCCGGCTGCGAAATGCGACCGGGCTGACGCACAGGAGATAGCCGCGCAACGCCTTCGTGTCGGGGCAGAAGACGGCGGTGTCGAGGGTGCGAAATGGCTGGCGCACCCAGCGCGGGATCGGCAGACGCCAACGCCGCGCAAGGTGCTCGCCCGCGCCGCCGAGAAAGGCATCGGCGACGGGCGCGCCGAGGCGGACGGGTTCGTCGGCGATCATCGTCGCCTGTCGGTCCTCATCGCCGTCGGCGCCATAGAAGCTGTCGAGGAAGTCGCGCAGATGGTGATCGAAGTCCGGCTCGTGCGTCGTTCGGGCAGCGACTTCGGCAAGGGATCGTGGTCTCACGCGAGCAACTCGCCGAGACGGGTGACGATGGCGGAGCTCGGGTTCTCGCCATGGATCGACCGGTAGAGCGCGACGAGCCGATCGGCGCGATCGATGCCGGTCTCCCGTGCAAGCCGCTTGGCGTCACTGAAATCCCGTTCGCCGCGGTCGAAACTGTCGAGGCATTTCAGCTTCATGGCGAGGCAGTACTGGGGCGAAGCCACGAGAACCCGGAGGCCAGGCGCCTGCGACCGGGCCGGGTAGGTGCCGGCAGCCTCGAACCATTCGTCACGCTCGTGCAGCGGCGTGAACATGCCGACCGCATCGTTCAGCCAGTCGGCGTCGAGACCCATCGCTTGAGCCACCTGCGCAACGGATGGAGCCAGAGAGCGCTCATCGAAACCGTCTCGCACGACCGCGTCGACATCGTCGGTCGATTGGCGCCATTCGAACTGCAGCATCAGGGCGCTGCCGCCATAGATGGCGATCTCGACGAACAGGGAGCGCCGCGCCAGATCGGCACCGAGGCGCTCCAGCGCCTCGGTCAACCGGTCGCGAGTCAGAAGCTCCGTCATCGCAATCTCCTGCCGGGGCGGCGCGCAGCCCGGCTTTTGGCAGACAGTCAGCCGTCTTAAATCGCCGACTTCTCTGCCTCGTCGATGTAAATCGCCCGCATCTTCTTCGTCAGGTCGCCCGGCGTGCCGTCGCCGATCTGGGCGCCGTCGATCTCGACAACCGGCATCACGAACATCGATGCTGACGTAATGAAGGCCTCCTTGGCCCGCTTGGCTTCGTCAAGCGTGAACGTGCGCTCCTCCACCTTCACGTCGTGCTCCTTGGCCATGCGCAGCACGGCGGCGCGCGTGATTCCGGCCAGGATCGCGTGGGAGAGCGGGCGGGTCACCAGCGTGCCATCGGCGGTGACGATATGGGCGTTGTTCGACGAGCCCTCGGTGACGATGCCGTCGGCGATCATCCAGGCGTCGTCGACACCCTTGGCCTTGGCCGCCATCTTGGCCATGGACGGGTAGAGCAACTGCACCGTCTTGATGTCGCAGCGCCCCCAGCGCAAATCCTCGATCGCCGCCACGCGCAGACCTGTCTTGGCGACCGGCTTGTCGCGCAGTCCGAGCGCCTGGGTGAACAGCACCAGCGACGGAGCCGTGTCCTTGGGCGGATAGAGGAAATCGCGGTCGGCAGCCCCGCGCGTGACTTGCATGTAGATCATGCCCTCGTCGAGGGCGTTCCTCGTCACGAGTTCGCGGTGGATGGCAAGCAACCCATCATGGGATGCCGGGGCCTTCATGTCGAGCTCGGAAAGCGAACGGTCGAGACGCGCCATATGGGCGTGAAAATCGATGAGCTTGCCACCGAGAACGCTCGTCACTTCGTAGACGGCATCCGCGAATAGGAAGCCGCGGTCGAAGACCGAGATCTTCGCCTCGGTCTCGGGAACGTATTCGCCATTCACATAGACGGTGCGGGTCATGAATGCTCCAGGGTCTCAAATTCGCGTGTCACGGTTCCTTAGCCGCCCGCGGGCCGGCTTGGAAGGCTCCGGGACCACGTGGACGTGGCTCGGCTGCTTCGACCGCGGGACCGGACGCTCGGTGTACTATCTTCAAAGGCAGAGGCCTGCGAAAAGCGCACGAGGACCGTCGGCTGCAAAACCGCGCCCGACGGCGAGATCAGCGAGAGGAACGAACATGCAGATTTCAGCTGGAATGGCGGCGATCGTCACGGGCGGCGGCTCGGGGCTCGGGCGTGGCACCGCGCGGGCGCTCGCGGCCAAGGGAGCCAAGGTGACGATCCTCGACATCAACGAGGACGGCGGCACGGCGGTGGCAAATGAGATCGGTGGTGGTTTCCAGCGCTGCGACGTCGCCGACGCCGAATCGGTTCGTGCTGCCGTCGCGGCTGCGCTCGATGCCTTCGGGTGCCCGCGCATCCTCGTGAACTGCGCCGGAATCGCGGTCGGAGCCAAGACGGTCTCGCGCGGCGAGGCGCATGATCCGGCGCTCTTCCAGAAGGTGATCGCGGTCAATCTGTTCGGCAGCTTCAACCTGTCGAGCCAGGTCGCCAAGCTGATGTCAGAGGCAGAGCCGCTGAATGGCGATGGCGAGCGAGGGGTGATCGTTTCCACCGCCTCGGTCGCGGCCTTCGACGGACAGATCGGCCAGATCGCCTATTCGGCCTCCAAGGCGGCGATCGCCGGCATGACGCTTCCGATGGCGCGCGATCTTGCCAAGCTGGGTATCCGTGTCATGACGATCGCGCCGGGCATCTTCGAGACGCCGATGGTTTCGGGGATGCCGCAGGAGGTCCAGGATTCGCTGGCCGCTGCGATCCCGTTTCCCTCGCGGCTCGGCAAGGCCGAGGAATATGCGGCGCTGGCGGTCCACATCGTCGAGAACGCCATGCTGAACGGCGAGACGATCCGGCTCGACGGCGCGATCCGCT
>JBBSUS010000486.1:0-2946 GCA_038234195.1 Hyphomicrobiales bacterium
CCGGCGCGGCCGACGACCGCCCGATTGCACTTCTGATCCTCGGAACCGGCGGCATCGCGGCGCGCCATGTGGAGCAGTTTTCGTCGATCCCCGGCTGCACCATCGCCGGCGCCTGCGACGTCAATGCGGAGCGAGTGAAGGCCTTCGGAGGTTTGCACGGCATTGCCAATCTCTTCGATGATCTCGGCAAGGCGTTGGAGTGGGGCCACTTCGATGCGGTGATCAACGCCACGCCGGACGGCGTTCACAAGGAGACGTCGCTTCAGATCATTGCGGCGGGCAAGCCGATCTATTGCGAAAAGCCGCTGGCGGTGAACGCGCCCGATGCCTTCGAGATGGTGGAGGCGGTCGAGGCCGCGGGTCTGATCAACATGGTCAACCTCACCTACCGACACGCCCACGCGCTGCAGCACGCGCGCAAGCTGATCGCGGCGGGCGAGATCGGCAACGTGCGGCATGTCGAGGCGAGCTATCTGCAAAGCTGGCTCGTCGGCAGGCACTGGGGCAATTGGCGCACCGATGAACGCTGGCTGTGGCGGCTGTCTTCCGCGCATGGCTCGAAGGGCGTCCTCGGCGACATCGGCATCCACATCCTCGACTTCGTGACATACGGCACGGGTCTCGAGATCGCCGCCCTTCAGGCGCGCCTGAAAACCTTCGACAAGGCCGAGGGCGGTGCGATCGGCGCCTATACGCTCGACGCCAATGATTCAGTCGTGATGACGGTGGAGTTCGACAATGGTGCGCTCGGCGTCATCCACATGAGCCGTTTTGCGACCGGCAAGACCAACGAACTCGATCTCACCATCCATGGCGACAGGGGGGCACTGAAGATTTGGGCAAACACCACCGATTCGAGTCTCCAAGGCTGTCTTGGCGCCGACATCGAGACGCAGAAATGGCGACCGATTGCGTGTCCCGTCACGCCGATCAACGCCGTCCGATTCGTCGCGGCGCTACGGTCAGGCCAAGCCGCCCAGCCTAACTTCCGCAGGGCCGCCGAACTCCAGACGCTGCTCGACCTCTGCTTTGTCTCCAGCGCCGAAAGGCGCATGCTCGACGTCGCCTGATCAAGGTTCTATCGCCCCATGGTCCGACGATTCCTCTCCGGCCTCGCCAGGGCCAGGGCGCTTCGTCATGCAAGGTCATCGAACGCGGCTGAGGAACACGTCCGGATCGATGGGTACCGCGAACGCTGCGCCAGAGGTCAGCGAACGTCGACGACCTCGCCACTGCGGCGGTCGATCACCACCACGATATCATCGCCGCGGCGATCCGTTCCGATGACGCGGACCGAGCCACGGCCGCGGCGAATTTCGTCGACCTGCCGCAGGCCTTCGCCGCGCGCAATGCGAACTGCCTGCCGGTCGGAAATCTCGTCCTGACGACGGTCACCATGGAAATCGCGGCCATCGCCGCGGAAATCGCGACCGTCGTGGCGACCGCGTGGCGGGGGCGGGGGGCCGCGCTGATCGTCCGGAACGACACGGATGCCGTTCGGTCCGATCTGCACCGACTGAGCGAGCACAGGCGACGCGGTGGCGATCGACAGCAGTACAACCAATGCGGGGGTCAAAATGGTTTTCATCTTGGTGTCTTTCTCTCGATGCCGGTGATGCCCGGCTACCCCATCGGCGGCTACAACAACAATCGCCTGAGAAGCGTTCCCATTGCGGCGGCGTCAAGGCCGCCGAAAAGGTGCGCGGGAGGTGATGACAGAGGAGGCCGCGAATCGATGGCCGTCCGCGCGATAACGGCGATAACATCGCAAACAAAAAGGCCGCGATTGCTCGCGGCCTTCGGAAATTGTGCGACTTTTCCCGGTGAACCGTCGATCAGCGAACGCTGATGACCTCGCCGCTCCGGCGGTCGATGGTAACGCGAATGTCGTCGCCCCGGCGATCGACACCAGCAACACGATAGGCCTTGCGTGTCTTGGTCACCGAATCGACATCACGGAGGCCCTCACCCTTGGCGATACGAATGGCCTGACGCTCCGAAACTTCCGATGTCATGCGGTCGTCGTGACCACGATCGCGAACATCACGGTCGCGGCGATCGCGCATGCGAACGTCGCCATCGGTCCGTTCCTGGTTCTGCGGGACGATGCGCACACCGTCCTTTCCGATCTGCAGGCTCTGCGAAACGGCCGGTGAAGCGGCCAGAAGGGCGGCGGCGGCAAGAGCGCCGAAAGTCCAAGTGCGTCTGGTCATGTCTAAACTCCCGAAAATCTTGGAATGCTGCAGTATACAGCGCTGGATTTCCGGACATAAACAGACGGCCTTCGCGATGGTTCCCCAAGGCCGGACGCGTTCGCACAGGAATACGCAGCAAACGGCCCGGCGAAAATTCGGTTTGCGCCGGGCCGTTATACGAGCATGCTGGTTCGGCCATGGGCCGATCCGGCCGTCAGTCCATGTATTGGCCGCCATTGGCCGAAAGCGTCGAGCCGGTGATGTAGCCGGCATCGTCGGAGGCCAGAAACACCACGCAGCGGGCGATCTCGTCAGCCTCGCCAAGGCGGCCCACCGGGATTTGCGGCAGGATCGTCTCGTTCATCACCTTTTCGGGGATGGTGCTCATCATCTCGGTGTTGATGTAGCCGGGCGCGACCACGTTCACCGTGATGTTCTTGCGGGCGCCCTCCAGCGCCAGCGACTTGGTGAAGCCGATGTCGCCAGCCTTGGCGGCGGCATAGTTCGCCTGGGCGAACTGGCCTTTCTGGCCGTTGATCGAGGAAATGTTGACGATGCGGCCGAAGCTGCGGTCGCGCATGCCGTTCCAGACGCAATGGGTCATGTTGAAGAGGCCCGACAGGTTCGTGTCGATGACCTCGTTCCACTTCTCCGGCGTCATCTTGTGGAAGGGCGCGTCGCGGGTGATGCCGGCGTTGTTGACAAGGATGTCGACCGGTCCGTGTGCGGCCTCCACGGCTTTGATCCCTTC
>JBBSUS010000487.1:0-2926 GCA_038234195.1 Hyphomicrobiales bacterium
CGCGCCGATCGGCGTGCCGAGCTTCCACTGGTTGAGATGCTGGATGTCGAGCGCGAGACCGCCAACCGCGGTCCAGTCGCGACGCGCATCTTCGAGCAGCGTCTCGGTCTTCGATACCCAGATGTGCTTACGCCGGTCGCGCAGCCACTGGTCGAGGATGATCGCGGCGACCTGTCGGCCTTTGCCGGCGCCGGTGCCGTCACCGAGAAAGAAGCCGGTGCGGTAGGAACGGCCGTCCTCCGATGGTGCAATCGAGAGGCCTTCCTCGACGGGTTTGAACTGGCCGGGGATGTCGCGCTCGAAGGCGTCGCCGGCATAGATCAGCGTCTCGAGCTGCGCGTCGGAGAGCGTCTTCGCCTCGACGACGGCTTGCGAGAGAATGGGAACGTAGGACGGCCGCGGCGCCGTGATCGAGCCCATCGCGATCGATTCCACCAGCGCAGTCGGATGCGCTGACGCGCACGGGATGGCGATGCGGCTCGGCCGGTAGGGTAGGTACACGCCGACCGCTTCGCCGGTAGGAAGCGGCTCGGCGAACACGGTGTAGTCGATCGCGGTCGCGACCTGTGACTGCGCGGCTTTTGCGGGTGGTGCGCTCAGGCGCGGTTTGTTCGAGAGACCGCCAAGCAGCGAGCTGCGCCCGCTAGGGCGGGCGAGCAGCGAGGACGCGCGCGTGACGGGTGTCACTGCCGTCGCGACGGTGCGAGCGGCGATCGCCGCGAGAGCCTCGTCGAGGGTCGTACAGCGGACCAGTTTGACCGTCGTGGCTGTTCCTTTCTCCAGCACCATGATTTTCACGGTCTGGCTGGTACCATGCTTGGCATAGGCGTTCGCCGGCAGTTCGAGGTGCAGCGTAAGTGTGCATCCCTCCGTCGCCTTGGCCCATGCGCGGCTCGACGTGTCGACGCGATCGGGCAGGATGGCGGCGCAGCGGCCTCCGGCACCAAGACGCATCAGGGCCGCGCGGAGATGCCGGAAGGCCGCCAGCGGGTCGGCATGACGACCGATGCTGCGAGAGAAAGGCGGGTTGATGAGGACGGCCGTAGGCCGGATGGTTGGTGCGAGCAGATCGTGGATCAGCTCGGCGTCGTGCCGCGTGACGGCAACGCCCGGGAAGGCTGCTGCGAGCATTTCCGCACGAGCGGGATCGATCTCGTTGAGGACCAGACGGGCACCGGCGCGGTGCGCGAACGCGGCGAGAAGGCCGGTGCCGGCAGAGGGTTCAAGCACCAGATCCGTGGCTGCGATCCTGGCAGCGAGCGCAGCGAGATAGGCGATCGGGGCAGGGGTCGAGAATTGCTGGAGTTCGATCTGCTCCTCGCTTCGGACCGTGTGGGTCGGCAGGCTGCGGACCAGCTCGGTCAGCGCGGCAAGGCAATCACCGGGTGCGGACGGTAGGTCGGCCTTGGACAGGTGCATGACCTCGGCGAGTTCGAGCATGTCGTACGCGTCGCGAAGCGACCAGCGACCGTCGGCCGAGGATCCGCCATAGGCCTGTTCCATAACCCACAACAGCGTGTCGCGCTGGATCGATCCTTGTCCAGCAATGGTCTCGGCGACCGCCATGGCGGCCGTAATCGAGAGTTCGGTGAAATCGAGTTCGAGAGCTGCGGCTGAAGTGCGCATCGAGGACCTCCGGTTTTATCGCCCGGTGCTCATCACCGGATCAACAAGCCGAAGGCTCCCTCTCCTCTGGACCGCTTGGCGTCGTCGCGAGGCTGGGGCCGGGGTCTGCGATGCCGCGGCTCGAACTGTCAGTGTCTTACCGATCCGCGCCCCTTCGGTAGGCTCGCCATTCATCATTCCAGTCGTCATGTCGTTCGGGCACGCGACAGATGAGTTCGCGTCCGTTGCATGTCAGATGGGCACGAGCTTTCATGAGGAGGCGTTCGGCGGCCAGTCCACGATCCGCGTAGACAATGATGCGCCGTACTTTTTCCGGGATATCGACGAACGCCAGCCGTTCGACACCGCCCAACGCCCAAGTCGGCGTTCCGAACCATTCCATTGCAGATTGCGCGTCTTCGACCCCCTCGGCGAGCCCGAGTTCCGCGGTGGCAGGGGCAAGGCGTATCGCCGCGCGGCCCAGCGGCCCGAGAGAGAGTTTCGCCCGAGCGACGGGCTTTCGCAGAATATTGTCGGGGTCGAGAAAGGTTCGTTGCACGGCAACGACACCCTGGTCATTTTCAACCGCGGCGATCATCGCCGGCATACTGCGCTTTTGTAAACCGGAACCCATGATTGTCGTCGCATTGAACCGCAGCGCCGGGGAAAACGGCGCCGAGAGGCCTCTCGCTCGCAGATACATCTCGGCCAGCGTAGCCGTGACCGGTCGACTGGACTGCCAAAGTCGGCGCGCCAATCCGCCGTAATCATCGATTGCACGATCGGTGGGCATGGCAAGTTCTGCGCCATCATGCAGGGACAGCGATTTCAATGCGGCAATTACTGCACGGGAAGTGCAGCCGGCGAAACAATGAAAGAGAATGGCGCGATCACCGAGGCGGACCGACAAACTCGGCGTCTTGTCGGGATGGGCGGGGCAACGACAGACACCTTTGGATCCGCGCCAGCGCCCGCCAAGGCGTTCAACAATCAGTCGAGCGCGAGTGGCGCCATCTCTCGGCGATGAAGAACAACTTCGGGCGATGTGGGGGGTGTATGACAAGGGCATAGCGGCTCCGATCGATTGAAATCGAAGCCAGCCGCGCATCCTCTCCTCTTGGACACGCGTACCGACAAACTTCCCAGACCGGCTCTGTCAGTCAGTCCCGGTTATTTTTGCATCGCGGTCTTGTGCCCTGAGCGCTTCCATTCTCGCGAAAAAAGCTGTTTCCTGTTCCGGATCGAGTCGTTCGTCCGCGCCCACCGGGGTGACGTTTCGAGCTACATCGAGGGCATTTTGCAGATGACAGGCGATGTTGCC
>JBBSUS010000488.1:0-2922 GCA_038234195.1 Hyphomicrobiales bacterium
AAAGCATCACATCACCCCTTCGGAGCGGATGGCCGGAAAATGGTGTTCGAACAGCGAAAAGAGATCCGGAAAGACGGCTGAATGCAGGGATGAAAGCCGCTCGGCCGTTTGGTGGCCATGCGAAACACTGGCGACACGCCAGCCGCAAGCCTGGGCGATTTCGAAATCGTGGTCGGTATCACCGACCATCAGCGCACTCAACCCGGGATGGCCGAGTTCGGTATCGAGACGTCGCGCCAGATCGAGCTTGCCTTCGGCCTCTGAGCCTTCCAGGCCGAACACATGGTCGACCCGCCCGGCAAGGCCCGCATGGGCAAGGTTGGCACGCAGCGTGTCCCGTTGGCTGGCCGAGAGGATCGAGACCGTCATGCCCGACCGCTTCACCCAGTCGAGCACTTCAAGCGTCCCGGTATGCAGCACACAGCTTTTCAAGCCCTCGTTGAAAAGGCTGAGGTAGATTTCTCCAAGCCGCGCAAAACTCAGTCGCTCGAGGTCGACGCCGAGCTTTTCGTAGAAGCCGCGAATGGGAAACCCGAAATGTTCGCGATAGATGGCCCGGTCGATCGCGGCGAGCGCCTGGGTTTCACGCACCTTGTTGACGCCTTTCACCGCAAGCTCGATATCGTCGATCAGCGTGCCGTTCCAGTCGAAGATGACGTGATTGAAAGAGCCGCGCCCGATCATGCCTCACCTAACCCTCAGTTGCAAATTTCGCGCGATGGTCATGGACAAAACCGTCCAGACGATGGCAGGGCGGAACAGAACCTGGTCCTTGGCGACCAGATTGTTGACCTCAAGCAACGCCATCGTCACCGAACGGCTCTGCGCGGAGGCCGCCGTCAGCCAATCGAAATAACGACCCTTCAAACGCCCGGAAAAATTGGGCTCGACGCCCATTTCCGGCAATTTCTCGTCGCCGGATTTGGCCTGCTGCCACGACCGATCCGTCGCTTCGATGAGCGCAGAGAATAGCGCTTGCGGCGGTTCGTGACCGTCGAGATAGGAGTCGAGATGGCGTTCCAGCGCCTCGACCTGCATTGCTGAAACACTCATGCCCTGGCTGTAGATCGGATTGATGCTGCACACCGCATCTCCCAGGACGAGCAAGCCGTTCGGCCAAGCCGCCATGTGTTCATATCGTCGGCGAAGCCCGCCCGGCATGCGGAACCGCATGAGGGGACCTTGGGGTTCGAGAGTCTTCACCGCCTCGTAGACATCCGGAACCGGAAGCGCGCGGAGGTAGGCGAGAAAGCCGTCCTCGCTGTTTTCGGGCAAGGCACCGAACCAGCCGCCGGTGGTCACCATGTATCGGTCGTTCTCGATCGGGCTGATAACTGCCATGCGCCGATCGTTCGGCAATTTCGGCGTCACCAGGAGAACCCGCCACTGCTTGGCGAAGACCGGATTGCGCCTGTAGATCCGTGACACGTAGCCCAGCCGCGAAACGACCTGCTCGTGTTCGACTTCGCCATAGCCGAGCTGTTTCAGCCAGGCGCCGGCCGCCGAGCCGCGGCCGCTTGCATCGACGACCAGATCGGCCGCGATCTCGGCTTCTTCTCCGCAGGAGTCCAGGATGCGGACGCCGGTGACGGTTTTCCCACCGGCATCGTACAGGAGCTCTCGAACAATCGTCCTGTCACGGATGGAGACGTTGGCAAGGGCGCGAGCGTGCCGGCGCAGCGTATGCTCGATCAGTGTTCGCGAGCAATAATGGGCATGAATCCCTGTCGGCCAGCGGTTCTTCCAGAGTCCGCCAAAATACCATTTTACCCCGTGCGACAAGTCGATGACCTCTGCCCCGGCCGCCTCGATGTCTCGCAAGAAGCCCGGATACAGTCGTTCCATGATCTGGCGCCCGCGCTGGAGCAGCAAGTGCACATGGTGTTCCTGCAGGACCGTGCCGCGCGGCACCGCGGCCTGCGAGAACGCGTCGCGATCGAGGAGAACCACGTCATCGAACCGCTCTGCGAGAAGCCGGGCGACGAGGCTTCCGGCAATGCTCGCTCCGATGACCACCGCCCTTTGGCGCTTGCGTTCAATGGTTGGCATGAGCTGCCACTTTTCGGTCGAGGGCGGGGCGGTAGCTGTTCAGCATCCCAACGATCCTCTCGATCGCGGCAGGACCGATATCGGGATGGACCGGAATTGTCGTGATCGACGACAGCATCGCTTCGGCGTTGGGGCAGGCTTCGGCGCGGGCGGCGAAGACCGGATATTGGTAGAGCGGCTTGCAATCGTATGTCGCGATGTCGGAGGGAATCGCGGCCTCGCTCTGGTGGCGAAGAAGCGCACGATCGGAGCCGGATCGTTCGCGGATGATGAGCTTGGTCCCGCTCGGCTCGCCTCCCTCGACAATCGGCAGCGCTTGCAGATGCCGATTGTCGAGACGATCGGTGATCGACTTCATCGTCTGGACGCGCTTGGCGACGTCCGCCTTCAGCCTGGGCAGACGCGCGACTCCGAGCGCGGCCTGCAATCCGCCGAGCGAGTAGTTCAGGCCGGGTTCTTCGACATCGTTCCGGTGCGGGTTCGAAAAACGGCGCGCGCTGGCGGCAAATCGGTCGTTGTCGGTCAACACCGCGCCCCCCTCGCCGGTAACTAGATTCTTGCTGGAGTGGGTCGAGAAGGTCGCCAGGTCCGCAAAGGACGACAGCAACCGGCCGTGCAGCTTCGCCCGATGAGCGAGCGCGAGATCGAGAATGAAAGGCATGCCCCTGTCGCGCGCGAAGGCCGCCACGCCGTCGGCAGGGATCGGATAGCCCCACATGGGAATGTCGATGATCGCTTTGGTTCGCGCGTCGAAGCGGCGCGCCGCATGATCGAGGTCCATCGAAAAGTCATCGGGACGAATGTCGCAGAAGACCGGTTCGAGGCGCAGGAAGGTCAGAGCGTACGCCGTGCAGAGCGGGCAGGTCGGCGTCA
>JBBSUS010000489.1:0-2921 GCA_038234195.1 Hyphomicrobiales bacterium
AAGCATCGGCGCGGTCGCCGGGGTCGTGCTCGGCCTCATCCTCAGCCAGGTGCTGATTCACGTGGTCAATCCGCAGTCCTTCAACTGGACGATGGCAACGCGCATCCCGTTCATTACGATCCTCGCCGTGGTGGCCGCACTCGTCACTGCTGCGGCGCTGACGGCGATCCTTTCGGCAAGGCGCGCAACCCACATGAACGCCGTTCTGGCGGTTCGAGAGGATTGGTAATGCGGTACCTTGCAGCTCTTGTCGTCGCAGTTACCGTTTTGGCCGCAGTGACCGGGTTCGCGCAGACGGCGGCAACGCAGGGCGTTCCAAACTCCCCGGCTGACCTGATCCAAATCGCCGACCCGATCACTTATCCCATCGCAAAGCCCGGCGTCGTCCTGTCCTTCCCGCGCGATCATGGAGCTCATCCCGAGTTCCGGACCGAATGGTGGTACGTCACCGGATGGCTGACCATTGCGGACGGGCCGAAGTCCGGCGACAAGCTCGGCTTCCAGGTGACCTTCTTTCGCACGAGGCCGGGCATCGACGAGGCCAATCCGAGCCGTTTCGCGGCAGATCAGGTGCTGTTTGCCCATGCGGCCCTTTCCGATCCCGCCATCGGGCATCTGATGCACGGCGAGCGTTCCGCCCGGGCCGGTTTCGGCATCGCCGAGGCAGCGACAAACGACGCCGACATCACGCTGCGCGACTGGCATTTTCGTCGCCGACCGGACGGTAATTTCTTCGCCGATATCACCACGCCGGACTTTGCCTTCTCGCTTGCCTTCGACCCGACGCAGGCGGTATTCCCGCAAGGGGAGGGGGGCTACAGCCGCAAGGGCCCGAGCGGGACGGACGCCAGTGTCTTTTATTCCATGCCGCATCTGGCGGTCTCCGGCACTCTGACCCGCGACGGAACACCGGCCAAGGTTACCGGCGAGGCTTGGCTCGACCGCGAATGGGCGTCGAGCTACCTCGCGCGAAACGCCGTCGGGTGGGACTGGACAGGGCTCAACTTCGAAGATGGCAGTGCGCTTATGGCGTTTCGTATCCGGGGGGCAGCCGATGCGGCAAGTAAGGAGACCAGAGATCGCGCGAGGACGAATCGGTCGAACGTCGAAGAAGCCGTGCCTCGAAAAGATGGGCCATCTTCCAGCGATATGACCATCGCTCCGCAGCGGGTAAACAGCTCTGACACCGTCTGGGCCGGCGGCAGCTTTCGCCGCCCAGACGGCTCGATCGTCCGTCTCCAGCCCGGCGACGTCCACTTCGAGACGACCACCACCTGGCGATCCCCGCGCACCGGCGCCGTCTATCCGGTCGAGCAGATGCTCACCATCCGCCTGCCCGAAGGCAAGCGGCGTTTCCCCTTGAAGCCGATGTTCGCCGACCAGGAGCTCGACGGACGAACCGGCGGTCTGCCAGTCTATTGGGAGGGCGCGGTCACCACGACTGGCGGCCGCGGCTATCTCGAACTCACCGGCTATGCTTCACGCCTGCGCATGTGATGGCGGGACAGAGGCGGCGTGTTTTGCGCTATCTCGGCTGCAAGCCGAGTTGCTTTGATTATCGCCAAGTTGACCGTGCGTCCCTCTCCGCCATCTCGGACAACGTCTGCGATAAAGGGTTGGGGACTCCGATCTCGACGCTGCGGCGATCGAGTCTGCAAACGCTGCTTCACTTGTTCTATTTGTCCGGCAGAAGCCAACAAAATGCTGCCTTGAATCAATCGAGCCATTCGGCGGCAACGTTCATTCACAAAGCCTGAACGGCTTTCGGCGAATGCACCACCATTTCGCGCCGGCCCTTCAGGCTGACGTCCATTCAGCAATCGGCCTATTGCGTCTCGCCGACATCGGCGACGACACGCTTGGTCCATTCTTCGCCGTCGATCGTCTCCAGCACCGCCTGGTTCACCGCCTCGCGCAGCGGGCTGCCGTACGGCAATGCAATGCCGTAATCCTGGCGACCGTATGTTCCCGCCAAGACGGTGAGCGTGGCTTCGTGATCCTGCTTGATGTGGTATTGCAAAAGGGGCTTATCGTAGACGAAGGCGCCGATCGCGCCATTTTCGAGGGCGTTCAGCCCGTCGGACACGCTTTTGAAGTTGGTGAAATTGACCCGCTCCGTGTTCAGCCAATCCTGGCTGGACGAGCCCTGGATCGATCCGACCACGACCTTGCCGAGATCGCTCGGCCCTTCGACCGTACCGGTCAGCCGCTCGCTGGTCAGCGCCGAGGCGATCATGCCGGTGAAGGTCGAAATGATCAAGATTGCGGCGAACATCCAGATCAGAGCGATAATGCGCCCGATCCGTGTCGTCGGCGCCTTGTCGCCATAGCCGACGGTCGTCATCGTCACCGCCGAAAACCAGAGACCCGATCCGATACCCTTGAGCGGCGGGCCGCCGAACTGCTCTGGATTCTGCTTGCGCTCAGCCAGCCAGAACAGGACGCCGATGCCGGCGAGAACGGCAAAGAGCGCGGCGATCGCCTGGATGAATCCCCAGGTGAAGATGGCGAAAAGGATCGAGATCCAGTTGGCACTGCCGTGCTTTACCGCAATGCCGAAGCCAGTTGTGTAGAAGGGGTGGCTGAAGTCGATCTTCGCCTCGCGCCCGGGCGTAATCGTCAGGGCCGCAATCGAAGCATTGTAGCGCCCGTCGGCAACGCCATCGATCATGTCGGCAAGGCTTGCCTCTTTGAACTCGGTGGTTACGCCGATGGACCGGGCGACCTCGCCCCACAGCCAGATCGACAAGCCCCGCCACTGGCCGTCCGGCCCCTTCATCGCAAAGGGCGGCGCCTCACGGGTCGCAACGATGAAGGGCTTCGGCAGTTGATCAGGCGCAACGCTCTGCTGTTCGACTGAAGAATCCTCAGCGACGGCCTGTGATTGCGCATGGACGAGCGAGGAACAAAGCAGGAAGACT
>JBBSUS010000490.1:0-2918 GCA_038234195.1 Hyphomicrobiales bacterium
CGCACGGCACGCCCGGCTTCGCACGGCACGCCCGGCTTCACAAGCATCGCACACCGAACGCTGTGGTCGGTGGACCCCGACGAGCCGTCGCAACGGACCGCGCTCCAGCGCGGGAGTGGGCCCGGACTCCCATCCTGCGATCGTGCGGGTCCATCTCTCAAGTGAATTTTCCTGCCGCTTCGCACCTGCGATAGGGTGACAAAGCGCTGCAACCGGTGTAAGGGCAGCGTCGATTTCCTCAGAATAAACTGACCGTCACGGCGGCCATGTCGGCTGAGATGTCTTTTTTCCGTCATCGGACGACCGGCATGAAACGAATTGAGGCTATGCCATGAACATCATCCAAGAACTCGAGGCCGCCGAGGCCGCCCGCATCAACGCGGTTCGTACCATTCCCGACTTCTCCGCCGGTGACACGCTGCGCGTCAACGTCAAGGTCACCGAGGGCACGCGCACGCGCGTCCAGGCCTATGAGGGCGTCTGCATCGCGCGCTCGGGCGCCGGTATCCAGGAGAACTTCACCGTTCGCAAGATTTCGTATGGCGAGGGCGTCGAGCGCGTCTTCCCGGTGTATTCGCCGATGCTCGATTCGGTCGAGGTCGTGCGCCGCGGCAAGGTGCGTCGCGCCAAGCTCTATTATCTGCGCGATCGTCGCGGCAAGTCGGCCCGTATCGTCGAGCAGACCAATGCCCGCGCCCGCAAGCTGAATGACGAGGCCCGTCAGATCGCCGTCGCCGAGCGCGACCGCGTCAAGGCCGAGAAGGAAGCCGCCAAGGCCGGCGCCGCCGAATAGGCGGCCGGTTGGCTCTCGAAGCATTCGACATTTCTGCAAAGCGGCTCTTCGGGGCCGCTTTCTCGTTTCGGGTGGCCTTGATCCTGGAGCCAAAGCCGAAAAACCACCCTTCGCGCTTGACGCTCGTTGCGCCACGGGCGACAGCTTCGCCATGAGCGCCGCGCCCCAAGACCCGATCGCACCCGACATCGAAATCCGGCCCTTGCAGCTGGCCGATGCGCGCGATCTCGCGCCATTGATTTCGGCGTACAACCAGTCGCTGTTTCGCGGCGCACCGGCTTCGCCCGACACGTTTTATGCAGAACAGATCTTGCAGGATCGGACGGCGGAGGTGTTGGGGGCTCGCCTGAACGGGGCGCTGGTCGGGTTCTTGATCTTCTACGACCTGCCGGACGTTTGGACCGGCATGCGCTCGGGCCTTGCCGACCACATCTTCGTCGACGATCGTTTCCGCCGGAAGGGCATCGCCAAGGCGATGGTCGATCTTCTGGCAGAGGAGGCCGACGGGCGCGGCTGGTCGAAGCTGGTGCTGCACGCACCGCGCAATCTGGGAAGCGGCAAGCGGCTTTATGAGAAGGTCGCCGATCCGGCCGACTGGGCGAGCTACGTCATCCGCTTCACCGACCGCGAGGCGGCGCCCCAGAGCTGACGCCACAGCATGATGCGACGCGCGCGCAATCGCCGCGTCTAATCGATTAAGCCACACAACGGCCCCGGTTTTCAGGGCCGAGGGGTTGCTTTCCTTGGGTCAGCGGCCTTTCTAGGGCCGCGTTGGTTGCTGTGCAGCATCGGCTTTTTGCCTATATGCTTCTCAGCGTGACGTGCGACCATCGGCTCCGGATATCGAGCCGTCCGCCGCCTTGCATTCGCCCTCCGCAGTCGAAAGGACAGAAAGGCACCTATGTCCGACGCCAAATCCGCAAGACCACTCTCGCCGCATCTCTCGGTCTACAAGTTCAAGCCGACGATGACGATGTCGATCCTGCATCGCATCACTGGCGGCGCCCTTTATGTCGGCACGCTGATGTTCGTCTGGTGGCTGGTGGCGGCAGCGAGTGGACCGGTCGCCTTTTCATACGCGTCCGGTTTCTTCGGCTCGATCATCGGCCAGCTGATCCTGTTCGGCTACACCTGGGCACTGCTTCACCACATGTTCGGCGGGCTTCGTCATTTCGTCTGGGACACCGGCCGGGGTTTGTCGAAGGAGACGTCGACGCTGTTTGCTCAGGCGACGCTCGTTGCGTCCCTCGTTGTCACGGTGGTCCTTTGGGCCATCGTCCTGATCGCCGGCTGAGGAGCACCATCATGAGCGACATGAGAACACCGCTTCGACGCGTTCGCGGCCTCGGCGCCGCTGGCGGCGGGACCGACCATTTCTGGCAACAGCGGCTGACCGCCATCGCCAATGTCTTCCTGATCACCTTCTTCGTCATCCTCGTCATCGTCCTGCAGAACGATGTCTATCCCGATGTGCGCGCGGCCTTCGCCAACCCGCTGGTCGGCATCGTCATGGCGCTGGTGACGGTGTCGGCAACGATTCACATGCGGCTCGGCATGCAGGTGATCATCGAGGACTATATCCACAGTGAGTTGAAGCTTCCGCTCCTCATCCTCAACACCTTCTTCGCGGTCGTGATCGCAGGCGCCAGCCTGTTCGCGATCGTCAAGATGAGCTTCGGAGTCTGATCATGGCCACGAACGGAACCACCCAGAACGGCGCGACGAACGGGAGCGGTCAGCCGCATCGCACGGCGACCGCCCAGAACGGCAAGGCCTATACCTTTACCGACCACACCTTCGATGTTGTGGTGGTGGGCGCCGGCGGTGCCGGTCTGCGGGCGACGCTTGGCGCCGCGCAGGCGGGCCTCAAGACGGCCTGCATCACCAAGGTCTTCCCGACCCGCTCGCACACCGTTGCGGCGCAGGGCGGGGTGGCCGCCTCGCTCGGCAACATGGGCAAGGACGACTGGCGCTGGCACATGTACGACACCGTCAAGGGGTCGGACTGGCTGGGCGACCAGGATGCCATCGAGTATCTCGTGCGCAACGCGCCCCAGGCGGTCTACGAGCTCGAGCATTTCGGCGTGCCGTTCTCGCGCACCGAAGACGGCAAGATCTACCAGCG
>JBBSUS010000491.1:0-2918 GCA_038234195.1 Hyphomicrobiales bacterium
TCTGCGACGGCGGCCATCCTGTCGCGTCGCGTCACCTCGGACGAAGGGCGCGCCACGGTCAGCAATCTCAACGCTCGGGTGAAGGCGTGGTGGTTGATGGTGGCGATATTTGCGGCCGCGTTCGTGTTGGGGCGCACGGTGACGCTCGTGCTGTTTGCGTTGACATCATTCTACTGCCTGCGCGAATTTATAACCTTGACGCCAACGAGGCCCGCCGACCACAGGGCCGTGGCAACGGCCTTTTACCTGTTTATCCCGCTGCAATACGTTCTGATCGGCGTCGATTGGCAGTCGCTGTTCGCGATCGCGATCCCGGTCTACGCCTTTCTCCTGCTGCCGATCCTGGCCGTGCTGGCAGGCGAGACTGACCATTTCCTCGAGCGGACGTCGAAGGTGCAATGGGGCTTGATGCTGACGGTCTATTGCATCAGCCATGCGCCGGCGCTGCTGATCCTGCGCATCCCCGGCTATGAGGGCGACAATTTCCTCTGGCTGTTCTTCCTCATTGCGGTCGTCCAGCTTTCCGACGTCTTGCAATACGTGTTCGGCAAGCTTTTCGGTCGCCGCAAGGTGGCGCCGCGCATCTCGCCGTCGAAGACCTGGGAGGGCCTGATCGGCGGCGGCCTTTCGGCGACCGCGATCGGCGCCGCGCTCTACTGGATCACGCCGTTTTCGCCGATCCAGGCGGCCGGAATGGCTTTTGCGATCGTCGTCGCAGGCTTCTGCGGTGGCCTCGTGCTGTCAGCCATCAAGCGCTCCTTGGGCGCAAAAGACTGGGGCGGCATGATCGAGGGCCATGGCGGGGCGCTCGACCGAATGGATTCGGTCACCTTCGCCGCGCCGATCTTCTTCCACCTGACGAACTATTTCTTCGTTCCCTGACGCGCACGAACGCTTGACGTGTCGGTGACGCTGATCATCGGGGTCATCGACGATCAAGGAATCTGTAGCCGACACCGGGCTCGTTCAGGATGAAGCGCGGACTTGCCGGGTCGTCCTTGAGCTTGGCCCTTATGCGACCGATGAAGACGCGGAGATACTGGACGTCGCTCTCATGGGCCGGCCCCCAGACCGCTGTCAGAAGCTGGTTGTGCGTGACGATCCGGCCTGCGTTCACTGCGAGGAACCTCAGCAGGTCGAATTCCTTGCGCGTCATTCGCACGAGGTCACCATCGACGCTGACCTCGTGCCGAGCCAGATCGAGGAACAGGCCGTTGATGGCAATCTCGGAGGCACCACCGGCCGCGTCCGATCCATCGCGCTTGCGAAGGAGCACCCGCATGCGGGCGAGAAGCTCGGCGATGCCGAACGGCTTGACGACATAGTCGTTGGCCCCGGCATCGAGCGCGGCCACCTTCTCCACTTCCGACTGGCGAACCGACAGGATCAGGATCGGAACCAGCGACCATTCCCGGATTCGCGCGACAACGGTCTTGCCGTCGATGTCAGGCAACCCGAGATCCAGGATGACGAGTTGAGGCTGCGCCGTCGCGCAGAGAGAGACGCCGTCCGCTCCGCGGATGGCCTCGACCACCTCGAAACCGTGGGCCTCGAGCGCGATCTTGAGAAAGCGGCGTATCTGGGCGTCGTCGTCGACGACGAGAACCCGGGCGGTCAAGGCCGGGTAGCCCTGATGTCGTCCGCGCCCGTCGCCGTGAAAGCTTGCGACGCGTCTCCAAGCGGTTCCGGAGCGACCGACGCTTGCGGCAACATCATTTCGATCCGTGTTCCGGGGCCGCCCCCGGTCGCCGGAAGAGCGCGGATTGTGCCCCCGTGGGCCTCCATGATCCCGCGGCAAATCGCCAGGCCGAGGCCGGTTCCAGCTTGCTGACCATCGCCAGCCCGCACCCTGTAGAACATATCGAACACCTTTTCGCGGTCGCCGACCGGGATTCCCGGTCCTTCGTCGCTGACGCTGACGGTCACGCCGGCATTCTGCGAACGGGCCGCCACCGTGATTACCGAGTGTTCGGGTGCATATTTGGCGGCATTGTCGAGAACATTGGTCACTACCTGTTCGATGAGCGCCGGATCGCCAAGGACGAGCGGCAAATCGGCGGGCATGTCGAGCACGAGGCGTTGCGCCTTCAGGGCGCGCTCGAGACGACGCCCCGAGGACCCGACGATCTCGCGCATGTCGACTGGCTCGCGCCGAATGACTAGAGCACCATAGCCGAGGCGGGTCATGTCGAGAAGGTTCTGGACATAGCGGTTGAGCCGCTCGCCCTCCTCCAGGATCGCCTCCGCCATCGCCGCACGTCCGCTCTCGCCGAGGGCAGGACCAGCCTCGACGAGGCTGGAGGCGGCGCCTATGATCGACACCAATGGCGTTCGAAGGTCATGGCTGACCGAGGACAACAGCGCGGCCCGCAGCCGTTCCGTCTCGGCGAGGACCCGCGTCTCCTCCATGTCGCTGGCAAGTCGGGTGCGTTCGATGGCAACGCCGATCTGGTCGACGAGAGCATCGAGAAGGCGTCTGTCCCCGGGGGACGGGTAAGCCCCCTGCCTGAAGCGCACACCGACGAGGCCCCATTTGTCGGCGCTTGCCCCGATCGGCAGGAACAGCCACGATGAGGTGGGCAGCGTCACCGAGCTCCAGCCTGCCGGCTCGTGATGCTTGAAGGCCCAATTGGCCGCGCTCCAATCCTTGACGTCGAGATCGTCTTCCGGCGGAAATCCGCCGAGGATCTCCAGTTGGCTGGTCGTATCCGCGCCGAGAATCAGAGCGTCGCACTTCAGCGTCGAGGCGACATGGTGAACCGATGCCCAGACGACGTCGTCGAGCGATGCGGCACTGACGACCTTTCGGCTGAATTCGTAGAGTCGAGCGGTTCGATCCGCGATGGCCTGCTGCGTCTTGACCTGCGCGCGCAGACGAGCGGCCAGATTTCCGGTCACGATCGACACGACCAGGAACA
>JBBSUS010000492.1:0-2894 GCA_038234195.1 Hyphomicrobiales bacterium
CATGTGCTCGCCCTGCCGGCCAGAAAACCCGAGCGAGGCGATCGCCGCCGTCGCATCCTCTTCCAGCCAACGGCGGAATTCTGGATCGGTCCAGGCGGTTGCCACGACAACCGCGCCGTTGCGCGGCCCGACCTTCTCCTCATAGGCCTCGATGATCGCATCGATCGCCGCGGGCTCGACTAGCCCCTTTCGGACGAGAATTGTCTCGATCGCTCTCACCCGCGCCGCCATCGGGTCGAGATCGTTATCATGGTGATGGTCGTGACTATCGCCGTGTTCATGGTCGTGATCGTGGTTTGGATCGTCCATGCATCCCTCCTCCATCGTCAGGCTCCGTACCGCAAGCGTTTGTCAGAGAAGCGGACTTTGACAGAGCGCCGCGTACTGTTGCGGTCCAGCCTAGAACCCGGCCCGCACAGCGGCAATCCTTCAACGGCTCAACGCAGAAGCGGAATCAACGTCAATACCAGCAGGCCCCCCATCGCAATGTTGAACCATTTCAGCCGGACCGGATCGGCAAGGAACTTCCGCAAGACGACGCCAAACGCCGCCCAGGACGAGATGCTCGGCAGGTTGACGAGAGCGAAGGCCGCAGCGATCAGCAGGACCGAGCCGAAGGGGTTTCTCGGATCGACATAGATCGACATGGCCGTGATCGACAGCACCCAGGCCTTGGGATTGACCCATTGGAACGCGGCGGCCGCAAGAAAGGTCAAAGGCGCATCGCTGCCACCGCTGCGATCGGCGAGCGACCGTGCCGTGGCGATCTTGTAGGCAAGGAAAAGCAGATACGTGCCGCCAATCACCTTCAAAGCCACGTGCAGCGCGGGATAGGCGGCAAGCAGCGCGCCGAGCCCGAAGCCGACGGACAACAGCAGGAAAACGAAGCCGCCTGCAATCCCCAGCATATGCGGGATCGTTCGCCGGAAGCCGAAATTCACCCCCGAGGCGAGCAGCATGAGATTGTTCGGGCCAGGCGTGACCGAGGCGATGAAGGCAAACCCCAGAAGCGCCAGGAAGAGGTCCGTCGTCATTCTCCACGTCCTCGATTTTGGCGCAGTGCTCAGTCGAACTCCATGCCGAGGAGTTCGCGCAAGATGGCAAGTACGGCCAAGCGCACCTCAGGAGGCGCGGCTTCGATGAAGCGGAAGCCTCTTGTCTCCCGGTGAACCGATCTAGGCTGGTCCGACAGGACTGCACCTTTCGTCTTCATCGACGACGGCAACACGATCTTCGTCGGCCAGGGCGCGACATTTCCAGTGATGGGGCAGACGACGGTTCTCGCAGAATGGGCATTGTAGTCGCTGTCGGTCAGCACGAGCGCTGGCCGCCGTCCCGCCTGTCCGTTTCCACGGACCGGATCGAAATCGACCCAGACGATGTCACCCGCCGCGGGAATATTCATCGTCGATGAACTCTGTTCCGCGGCAGGGTCCCCATTCGATGAACTCAGGCTCATTTTCCGGGCCAAGTCGATTCATCTCCGACAGAATCCAGGCCAACGTGATCCGCTTTGGACCGGGCCTCACAGGCTCGATGATCGCCCGGCCCTCGTCCACGGTCAGCCGCACGGTTTCGCCGACCTTCAGGCCGAGTTTGTCGAGCACCGCCTTCGGCAGCCGGATGGCGGAACTGTTGCCCCATTTCGCAATCTGAATGTCGGTCATCGCTTCGCCTCCTTCTCGGATATACGATGGATATACATTCGCACCGATCCGCCGAAAAGCGCAGACGGCAGGCGCCTACATCGCGTCCTTGCCGCGCGACAGAGCAGCAACGCCGGTGCGGCACACCTCGACAAGACCCAGCGGCTGCATGATCGCCACCAGCTTGTCGACCTTCGACGGACGCCCGGTGATCTCGAAGACGAAATGGTCGACCGACGAGTCGATCACCTTGGCTCGGAACACGTCGGCGAGCCGCAACGCCTCGACGCGCTTGTCGCCGCTGCCGGCGACCTTGATGATCGCCAGTTCCCGCTCGATTGGGCCGCTCTCGCCGTCCTCGTCTGCCGCACGAGTCAGGTCGACGACCCGGTGCACCGGCACGATCCGGTCTAGCTGGCTCTTCAGCTGTTCGATCACATGAGGCGTTCCGCGCGTCACGACGGTGATCCGCGAGAGGTGCTTCTCGTGCTCGGTCTCGGAGACGGTGAGGCTTTCGATGTTGTAGCCACGCCCGGAAAACAGCCCGATGACCCGCGCGAGAACACCCGGCTCGTTGTCGACGAGAACCGAAAGCGTCCGCTTCTCGATCGCCTCCTTCTCAGGGGTGATGAAATAGGCCGAAGCCGGCGGCTGGACGGGTTTGTTCATGAAACTCTCAGGGAACCTGTCGAGAGAATTGCGCCAAGCGACAGCGCATTTCATCCCGATCGCGTGCATTCAAAAGACCTTGCGACGACGAGGCTTGGCTTACTACACCAGCGCCCTGCCCTTGGCGTCGATCACGCGTCCGACTGCCTCGTCGGTCGCCTCGTCGGGCAAAAGGATTTCGTTGTGCGCCTTGCCCGACGGGATCATCGGGAAGCAGTTGGCGAGATTGGCGACCCGGCAGTCGAACAGCACCGGCAGGTCCACCGACAGCATCTCCTCGATGGCATCGTCCAGCTCGTCCGGTTTCTGGCAGCGGATGCCGTGGCCGCCATAGGCTTCGGCCAGCTTGACGAAGTCCGGCAGCGCCTCGGTGTAGGAGTTGGACAGACGGTTGCCGTGCAGAAGCTGCTGCCACTGGCGCACCATGCCCATATACTGGTTGTTCAGAATGAAGATCTTGACGTTGGCGCCATGCTGCACCGCCGTCGACATCTCCTGCATGTTCATCAGCACCGACGCGTCGCCGGCAATGCAGACCGACAACGCGTCGGGATGGGCGATCGCCGCGCCGATCGAGGC
>JBBSUS010000493.1:0-2893 GCA_038234195.1 Hyphomicrobiales bacterium
AGGTCGGACGGCTTCGAGATGTGGAACGCGCCCGAGGCGATGAACAGGATGTGGTCCGTGCGCACCTGCCCGTGCTTGGTGGCCACCGTGGTGCCCTCGACCAGCGGCAGAAGGTCGCGCTGGACGCCCTCGCGGGAGACGCCGGCGCCGCCATTGTGGCTGGAATTGTTGGCCACCTTGTCGATTTCGTCGAGGAAGACGATGCCGTTGTTCTCGACCGACTGCACCGCCTCGCGCACCAGCTGTTCCTGGTCGAGAAGCTTGTCGGATTCCTCGCCGATCAAAAGCTCGTAGCTCTCGCGCACCGTGGTGCGGCGCTGCTTGGTGCGGTTGCCCATCTTGCCGAACATCTCGCCGAGATTCAGAACGCCGATGTTCGCACCGGGCATGCCGGGGATTTCCATCCCGCCCATCGGGTTGGAGCTGTCGGCGACCTCGACGTCGATCTCCTTGTCGTCGAGTTCACCCGAGCGCAACTTCTTGCGAAAGGAGTCCTTGGTCGCCGGCGACGCGGTCTTGCCAACGAGGGCTTCCAGCACCCGGTCCTCGGCGCCCTGATGGGCCTTGGCCTTGACCTCCTCACGCTTCTTCTCGCGTACAAGTCCGATGCCGATCTCGACCAGATCCCGGATGATCTGCTCGACGTCGCGGCCGACATAGCCGACTTCGGTGAACTTCGTCGCCTCGACCTTGAGGAACGGCGCGCCGGCAAGTCGCGCCAGACGCCGGGAGATTTCGGTCTTGCCGACGCCCGTGGGTCCGATCATCAGAATGTTCTTCGGCATGACCTCTTCGCGCAGGGAACCTTCGAGCTGCTGGCGGCGCCAGCGGTTGCGCAGCGCCACGGCGACAGCGCGCTTGGCGTCGGTCTGGCCGATGATGTGCCGGTCGAGCTCGGAGACGATCTCGCGGGGGGAAAATTCGCTCATGTCAGTCACGCTTCTTTCGGATGCGCCCAAGGCGGGACAACGCCTGCCGGGCCGTCTTGCCACGGCTTCGCGGCAAAGGCCTGCGACAAGATCGCCTCCCGACGCGCCGGGCTTGAATTCGTCTGCCGCTAGATGGGAGCTTGGAGCCGGTCCTGCCACCCGGTGCGCCCGATCGACGTCCGGGATGACGCGGATGCTCAGTCTGACGGGCGAAAGAAACGGTCGTCCATTTCATGCCCCGCGGCGGTCAGTGCGGTCTGTCGCTCCAGAAAGCCGTTGAGGGATCAAAGTCAAGACTACAATCTCGTGGCCAACGCGCCCAAGATGGCGACGCTTCGAATCGGTCTCGTCGATAAGAAGGCGCGCAAACAGGTCCCGTCGCCGAGGACAGGCCGTTTCAACAAGACAGCGCGAGGACAGCCACCGATGCCGCCAGCGATGGACATGACCGATCCGGCCGCCAAGCGCGACGACGACACGCCTGCCGGTGACGAAACGCCGGCCCGCAGGCTTTGCAGGGTCCATGCCATCGCCGCACCCGATCGTTTCGCAACAAGGGCTGGGTCGGTCGCCTCGAAGTTCCGGGGTGAAATGCCCGAGGCGCACCGCGCCGCATCGCGGATCGGACGATGAGCCCCGCGCTTTCACGCCTCTGCGGCATCGAAGCGCCCTGGGAGGTCGACGCGCTCGCGCGGCTTCTCGAGGACGTCGCCGCCGATCACGGGTTTTCCCATGCAGCGGTCTTCACGCTCCCGTCCACCGACGACGGCGGCATGGCAACGCGGCTGTTGATGTCGAACTGGTCGGACGCGTTTTCTCGCGGCTACGAGCAGCTTGGCCTGCACCGCTTCAAGATCGTCGTCGGCTCGCTGAAGACCGACCCGATGCCCCTCGTGTGGGACATCGACACGCTTTATGGCGCCGATGAACTCGATCCGTCGCCCGCCGCGCGCTTCCTCCAGAACGAAGTCTATCTTGCCGGCGTGCTGTTGCCCGTCCATGGACTGACCGCCTTCAATGGCGCCCTGTCCTTCGCCGGCCCCCTTTGCGATCCCGACGAGACGACGCTTCGCGAACTGCATCTCTTCGCCTTCGCCCTGTTCGGAATGCTGGCGGCGGCAACTTTCGACGAGAACCGCCGCAACAACCCGCTCTCGGTGCGCGAACGCGACTGCCTGAAGCTCGCCATGCTCGGCAAGACCTCCTCCGAGATCGGCACCATCCTGTCGCTGTCGGAGTACACGGTATCGCAATATTTCACGACGGCGCAGCGCAAGATCGGCGCCTCCAACCGCACCCACGCCGTCGCGATGGCCGCTCAGATGGGCTATCTGTCCTGACGAGTGGCCCTCACGCATCGTGTCATGTCGATAGGGGTCGGCGAAAGCGGCTTGATGGATCGCGCAGGCCAAACCGGCCGGGCTTTCGGCCATGACCCCAGTGCCGCGCAGTCCGATCAACCGCTTCGGCGAGATGGACATCTTCGTGCAGGTGGTCGAGGCGGGCGGCTTTTCGGCAGCAGCGCGCAAGGCGGGATTGACGGCCTCAGCGGTGAGCAAGCTCGTCTCGCGGCTGGAAGCGCGGCTCGGGGCCCGGCTGGTGCTGCGCACCACCCGCAGCTTCGCGCTGACATCGGAGGGCGCCGCCTACTACGAGCGCGCAAGGCGCATCCTTGCCGATCTCGACGAAGCTGAAATGTCGGCGGGAACCGGGGAGCGGGTCGCAGGCGACGTCAAGATCACTGCGAACACAGCCTATCTCACACACATCCTGGTGCCGATCCTGCCGGATTTTCTGGCCACCTATCGCGACATCCGCGTCGAAATCCTGCCGACGATCGCCGGCGACGATCGCGAAGCGGCGCGCGCCGACATCGCGGTGCGCAGCGGCCCAGTGGCCGCCGCGAATCCGCGGGCCCGCAACCGCGGCGCAGCGTCGATGGCAAGCGTCGCCGCGCCGGCCTG
>JBBSUS010000494.1:0-2892 GCA_038234195.1 Hyphomicrobiales bacterium
CGCTGCGGCTCCTGCCCGGTGGCGGTCTCGATGGCTCCGTCGCGGTGGCCGCGGCATAAACTGGTGACGACCGGCCTTGACCGATCCGGCCGACGGACGATGTTGCCGCAGGACGGCGCGGCAGTTTGCACCCTTGGACCTTGCTCCAAATCTGAATAGAGCCACGCGACCGGCGTGCCGGCTGGCCGCGCGGATGCACCCCAATCTCCGAAGGACCGCCCCATGTCAGACGCGCCCAAAGTCCTGGAAACCGGTGATTCCTGTCCAGAATTCAGCCTGCCGGATGACCGCGGCGAAACCGTTTCCTCAAGCGATGTGAAGGGCAAGCCGTTCGTCCTTTATTTCTACCCAAAGGACGATACGTCCGGTTGCACGCTCGAAGCTGTCGATTTCACGCGATTGAAGGGCGATTTCGACAAGGCGGGTGTTGCGGTTTTCGGGGTCTCGCCCGATCCGGTCAAGAAGCACGACAAGTTCCGCGACAAGCACGATCTCGCCGTAAGACTGCTTTCCGACGAGGAGAAGGCGCTGATCTCGGCCTTTGGCGTCTGGGTCGAGAAATCGATGTACGGGCGGACCTATATGGGTGTCGAGCGCACGACCGCGCTCATCGGCTCCGACGGCAAGATCGCGCGGCTGTGGTCGAAGGTGAAGGTCCCGGGCCATGCCGAGGAGGTGCTGACCGCCGCCAGGGAGATGACCGCCTGACCATGCCGCATGAACGCAGCGACGGCGACGTTGCAGAGACCGATTCTGTCACCGAATGCGCGGCCGCAGCCATGGACTGTGCGTCGATTCGGATTGATGAGAAGCCACCGGCGACCCTGCGCCAAGCCGCGATCGAGGCCTTGCTCTCGGCCGATCTCGACGAGAAAGTTGCGCGCACCAACCTGGCCTGCCGGCTCTGGTTCGGCCGGCGGATCGGACTTCATTCGCCTCGCGATCCGGCATTGCCGTCGCGGCCCGGCCGGCCCGAAAAGCCAGACCTTGTCTCACCGCGCACGGTGAAACGTCGCTCCGTTCATTCGGAGGCCGGGCGTATCTCGATGGTCCATGCACTTGCCCATATCGAGCTCAACGCCATCGATCTCGCACTCGACATCGTCGCGCGCTTTGCGGGCGAACGGGTGCCCCGATCGTTTTTCGACGGCTGGATGACGGTCGCAATGGAGGAGGCCAAGCATTTCGGCCTGCTGTCGAAGCGCCTGAAGGACCTCGGCTCGCACTACGGCGCCCTGCCCGCGCATGATGGATTATGGCAGGCAGTGGAGGCGACCGCACACGATCTGGGCGCCCGGCTGGCCATCGTGCCGCTGATCCTGGAAGCGCGGGGGCTCGACGTGACGCCTTCGCTTCTGGAAAAGCTTCAGACGGTCGGCGATACCGACACGGCGGCGATCTTGAAAATTATCTATCACGACGAGAAGAAACACGTGGCGATCGGTGCGAAGTGGTTTCGTTTTCTGTGCGCGAGGGAAAGGGTCAATCCCGCCGAGCGTTTTCAGGAACTGGTGCGCAGCTGCTTTCGCGGCGACGTCAAGCCGCCTTTCAATGACCGTGCCCGAGCCGAAGCCGGGCTGACGCCGACCTTCTACCGCTCGCTTTCGCCGCTCTCCATCGGAGCGGGCGGCGCCTGAGCAAGCTGAGCACAGCAAGCGAGATTGCTGGCGGGCCATCAGAGGAAGCGCCGCGAATGCAGCGTTCAAGAAAACGTTAACCTTAAGCAAGTCTAATCGCCGTCGATCAGGAGGGGCCTTACGCCTCGACCGGACAGGACCGACGCGATGGCAACCGAAAAGCACCGACAGACCTTCGGACCGAAACGCATTCCGCATACCATCATCATCGCCAAGGGTGAGCGCGTCCGCCATTTCAATATCGGCACGCGTGCACTGGTTGCCGGCACGGCACTGGCGACCACGCTGATGGTCGCCTGCCTTTCCATCCCCGCCTTCGTCGCACTGCAGAGCGACGGCACGCTCGAGATCGCCGCCAAACACTGGCACGAGCGCGACGGCTACGAGAAGCGGATCGCCGCTCTGCGCGATCAACTCGACCGCGCGACCAGCCGTCAGTTCCTCTCGGAAAAGATGGTAGAGACGAAGGTCGACGTGCTGCTCGGCCAGCAGGAAGAACTTTCCGCCCGATACGACAAGCTGCGCCCGCTCTTGGACAGGGCCCGCGACACCGGTTTGCTTGCCACCCAGATTCCGATACCCACGATCAATCCGCGCCTCGCCGTTGACACGGCGCTATCGGACCCGTCCGGTCCACTGGATAGCGTCGACGACGGGTCGGAATCCGATCCTTCACGTCCGGGTGCATCGTCGGTCCATGCCGATGCCACGGAGACGGGCCAACCGCCCGTTTCCGTGGCCGTCCTGGCCTTGGCGCCTGATACGGTCCACGCTGCGTTCCCGGCCTTCGGCCCCAATTCCGCTCCGACGATCGACCCGATCCGGACCAGTTCGATCGACATCGGCCGGAGCGCGTCAGGGGCGAACGCGACAATGCCTTCGACGCTCGGCGACGGATCGGCAGGTCATGCCCACCTTTCGGCAACCACCATCGATGGCATCGGCAAGGCCATCAGCAAGGCCGAAGTCGATCAGGTCTTCCACCTCCAACGACTCGCCCAGACCGCCCGCAGCCGGGCCGTGAAGATCGCCTCGGCAGTCGAGGCCGTCGGGGTCCGCATTGCGCCCTTCGACGCAGTGAAAGCCGAAGGGGGGCCCTACGAACCTGTCCCCGCGACCTATCGCCCGTCGGCCGGTCTCGACTTCGACAATTCCTACGCCGAACTCGAGGACGCGCTCGATGTCCTTCAAAGGGTCCAGAGTGTCGTCAAAACGCTGCCGCTCGCCGAGCCCATGCCGCACAATGTGATTTCCA
>JBBSUS010000495.1:0-2885 GCA_038234195.1 Hyphomicrobiales bacterium
CTGCTCGCCTCGATGCCCGGCATCGGCCCGGTCATCGCGCGGACGCTGATCGCCGAACTGCCCGAACTCGGCACCCTCGACCGCAAGCAGATCGCGGCGCTGGCCGGTCTTGCCCCCTTTGCCGCGCGACAATCAAGTTGAGACGGGAGCGTCAATCAGGATGAGAATGCGCCGGGGTTGGGCGGACGGAGCGAGGGCGTAGCCCGAGCGAAGGACGGCCAACCCCGGCGGCGCATTTTCCTTTGGGGAGATGCGGTCTGGCGGTCGTGAGCGACCGGGTAGCCTTCTGATTCGTCTCAAAATTGAGGGATCAGACATTGCCCGGCCTCCACATCACCGACCACCAGACGAGGCTGTACATGACTCACCGACATACCAAAGATGCCTCCATTGCCGCCGCCAAGTCCGGCTTCAGCAGGGCAACTGGCTACCGGATCGAGGATGATCCGCGGCTTCCCTCGCAGAAGAAAGCGCCGCGCGGCCGGCGGCGGCCGGACCCACTGGCCGAGGTTTGGGACGGCGAGATTGTTCCGATCTTGAAGTCGGCGCCCGGCATCCGCGCCATTGCCGTGCTCGAAGAAATCCGACGGCGCCATCCCGAGATCGCCCCCGGCATTCGGCGCACGCTGGAGCGGCGCATGCGCACTTGGCGAGCGCTCGTTGGGCCCGAGCAGGATGTGATCTTCCGCCAGGAGCATGAGCCCGGCCGCCTTGGTCTGTCGGACTTTACCGATACGAGCGCACTCGGCATCATGGTTGCAGGTGCCGTGCTGGGACATCGGCTCTACCACTTCCGGCTGGCGTTCTCGGGCTTCGAACATGCCCACGTCGTGCTTGGCGGCGAGAGCTTTGTCGCGCTGGCCGAAGGTCTGCAGAATGCGCTGTGGTCGCTCGGCGGGGCGCCGCGCGAGCATCGCAGCGACAGCCTCTCGGCGGCATTCTGCAACCTGGACCGCAACGCTCGAGAGGACCTGACGCGGCGCTACCAAGGGCTGATGCGCCATTACGACCTGATACCGACCCGGAACAACCGGGGTGTTGCCCACGAGAATGGCTCCATCGAAAGTTCGCATGGCCATCTCAAGAAGGCGCTGGAGGATGCACTGCTGCTGCGTGGCAGCCGTGACTTCAGCGACCTGGATGGTTACCGCCGCTTCGTCGACGAGGTCGTTGGCCGGCGTAACGCCAACAATCGCAAGCGGATCGAGCTGGAGCGGCCGACGCTGGTTGCGCTGCCCAAGCGCCGGACGGCAGATTACGAGGAGAAAATCGTCATCGTCACGTCGAGCGGCGGCTTCTTGCTGCGCCGCGTCTTCTATACGGCGCCATCGCGGCTTATTGGCCATCGCCTACGCGTGCACCTCTACGATGACCGGCTCGAATGCTTCCTCGGTGCAACACCGATGATGACGCTCCGGCGTGGACGGCCGGTATCGGAGAGCAAGGGCGGTCACGTCGTCGATTATCGGCATGTGATTCATGCTTTGCGCAAGAAGCCGATGGCGCTCAACAATCTGGTCTACCGCGATCAGTTGTTCCCGCACCCGGCCTATGCACGAGCCTTCGAGGCATTGCACCAGAGCGTGGGCGACAAGCGGGCGTGCAAGTTGACCGTCGAATTACTGGCGCTCGCCCATGATCGCGGCTGTGAGGCCGAGATGGCGGCGCTAATCGACGCGAAACTCGATGCGGGCCGGTTGCCGGATCTGGCGATACTGCGCGAGCGGTTCGCTCCAAACCCGGCATCCGTACCGGTGATCGAGGTGAAGTTCGTGCCGCTCAGCAGCTACGACGAACTCGCGGCTGTCTATCCCGTCAAACCAACCTCCAATCTGGAGGCCGTGGCATGATGACGACCAACACTGTTGATGCCGCCCGCGTCGAGCTCTTGCTGAGCGAGTTGCGCTTGCCCGGCGTCAAACTGATGTGGCCAAGGCCCGCCGAACAATCTGACAAGGAAGGTTGGCCGGCGGCCCGCTTCCTCGCGGCGCTTGCCGAGCACGAGGTGGCCGACCGTGGTCGCCGCCGCATCGAGCGGCATCTCGCCGAGGCGCGTCTGCCTGCCGGCAAGACCCTCGCCACGTTCGACTTCGAGGCCGTCCCAATGGTCTCGAAAGCCCAGGTGATGGCGCTGGCGTCCGGCGACGCCTGGTTGGCGAAGGGTGCCAACATTCTGCTCTTCGGCCCACCGGGCGGCGGCAAGAGCCATCTGTCGGCAGCACTCGGGCTTGCCCTGGTCGAGAATGGAAGGCGCGTCATGTTCGCACGCACCACCGATCTCGTGCAACGGCTCCAGGTCGCTCGTCGTGAACTGGCGCTCGAAAGCACGATCGCCAAGCTCGACCGCTACGATCTACTCATCCTCGACGACCTCGCCTACGTCACCAAGGATCAAGCCGAAACCAGTGTGCTGTTCGAGTTGATTGCCGCGCGTTACGAGCGGCGATCCATGCTGATCACAGCCAACCAACCGTTCGGTGAATGGGGCAAGATCTTCCCGGACCAGGCCATGACGCTCGCGGCCATCGATCGCCTCGTCCATCACGCCACAATCCTGGAAATGAATGTCGAGAGCTATCGCCGCCGCGAAGCCATCGATCGAAAGCGTGGTCGCGGCCGACCACCAGAACATGCGACAATCAAGAAAACAGAAAAGGTCGAAGACTGATTGACGTTCCGCGTCAATCAAAGCGCTTGCCAACACGACGGCAAGCGTCAATTATCGCTTCGCTCGGCTGCCTCGTCTCATCCAGATTGACGCGCCGTTCTCATCCAGATTGTCGCGCTATATTCAGTGCTGTGAAAGCTCCAACGTAGCGACTCATAGCCGGGCCGACACGGAGGCCGGACGACCCACCACAGTCCTGACGCGTGTAAGCGCCTCA
>JBBSUS010000496.1:0-2883 GCA_038234195.1 Hyphomicrobiales bacterium
ACGGGTGTCGCCGCAGCTAGGATGCCGTGGCAATTGTCGTCAATTTAACAACGCCTTCTCCATGTCCGGTTAACACGCAAAGTTGCCGATCAGGCACGCAAGCAGAAAAGGGCACAGACCGTGAGCCGCCCCCTTACCCCATGAGGGGACACCCGACCGCCGGCCCTGCGGCGCTGTCGTGATAATCAGGCCGCCGCAACCTGTTTCGTCTGGCCCACCGTATCAGACGAAAGCGCGAAGACATCGCTCGGCCCGAAATGCAGATCGACCGTCTCCCCGGCCCGGGGCGGCGGGACGGTTGGACGGTTGAACGTGTCGACCAGCACCGTTCCGCCGGCAACACCAAGCTTGAGGCGCACCACCGAACCGAGGAACTGCGAGTCCTCGACCTGGCCCTTCAGCGTGTTGACGCGATCGGGCGAGGCATCGAGCTTCACCGCTTCGGGTCGCAAAGCCAACGTCACGGCCTGGCCGGAAATGGCCTGAGGGGCTTCACTCAGCGTGATCGGCTGGCCATTGACCAAGACCGTCGTTCCCTCGCCCCTGATGCCTTCGATCAGGCTCAGCGTCCCTATGAAGCTCGCCACGAACCGCGTTGCCGGCTTGTTGTAAATGGAGAACGGCGCGCCGCATTGCTCGATCCGGCCGCCATACATCACCGCGATCCGGTCCGACATCGACAGCGCTTCCTCCTGATCGTGGGTCACGAAGATGGTGGTGATGCCGAGCTTTCTCTGGAGCTCGCGGATTTCCTCGCGGAGCGAAACGCGGATCTTGGCGTCGAGCGCCGAAAGCGGCTCGTCGAGCAAAAGCACCCGCGGACTCGGGGCCAGCGCCCGCGCGAGTGCGACGCGCTGCTGCTGGCCGCCCGAGAGCTGGTAGGGATAGCGGTCCGCCAGCTGCGGCAAGCCGATCAGCTTCAGCATCTCGGCGACGCGCGCGCCGATTTCGACCTTGGGCTTGCCGGCAACCTTCAGGCCGAAAGCGACGTTCTCGCCGACGGTGAGGTTCGGAAACAATGCATAGGCCTGGAACACCATCCCGATTCGACGCTTGTTGGGCGAGAGGCCTGTCACGTCTTCGCCGTCGATGACGATCCGCCCGGTGGACGGCGTTTCGAAACCGGCGATCATCCGCAGCATCGTCGTCTTGCCGCAGCCCGAAGGACCGAGGAAGGAGACGAATTCGCCACGTTCGACGGTCAGTTCGAAATCCTTCACGACGGTCATCTGCCCGAAGCTCTTGGACACGCCGGAGATCGACAGAAAGCTCATCCGCGGGCCCGCCTCGAAAATGTCAGTAGGGATCGAATTGATCGTCTTGGCTTCGGCGCCGCGCGCTTTTGGCGTCCCACGACCTGGAGAAGCCCCATCGAGGCCCAGGTGATCGCGAAGGCGATCATTGCGAGCGCTGCCGGTTCATAAGCACGGTTGGCGCCCATCAGCGCCAGGTAGGGCCCGAAGGCCGGCTGGTTCAGAAGGCTTGCCAGCACGAACTCGCCGATGACGATGGCAAAGGAGAGAAAGGCTCCCGAAAGCACGGCCGCCTTGACGTTCGGCAAGATCACGCTCGACAGAATGGTGAACCGGCTCGCGCCGAGACTTTCGCCCGCCTCGGTCAGCGTCCGGATATCGATCGCCGCCATGCCCGTATCGACCGCTCGGAACATGTAGGGCAGCGACAGGACGACGTAGCCAAACACCAGGAGCAATTGGGTCCCGGTCGACGAGCCGGTGAACGGCAACCATGACGAGGAGTTGTAAAGCCGCAGATAGCCGAAGACGAGAACGATCGGCGGGATCACCAGCGGCAGGAGCGTGATGAACTCGACCAGAGGTCGCAATCTCGGGAACTTCAGCCGAACCCAGTAGGCTGTCGGCACCACCAGCAATGCACCCAGAACGATGGTGGCGAGCGCCGCACAGATCGAAAACACGAAGGTCTGGCGAAACCGCGGATCGTCGAACACGACGCGGTAGGCCTCGAAGCTCCAGATGCCGCGCAGCATCGAAAGCGAGAAGTTGAAGGTCGCGATCAACGGCAGCACGAAATACAGCGCTCCCACGACCACCATGATCCAGGGCCCGAACCGGGCTATCCACGATGGGCCGGACTTCTCGGGCGCCGTCGCCGGCGCGTCGCTCACCACGCTCATCGCTGCCACCCTTCGGCGCGGGCGCGCAGCCATAGGTACAGGAGGTTCGAACAGCCCGTGATGACGATCATCCCGAAGGCCAGGGCATAGCCGAGATTGGGGTTGTAGAGCACGTCGCCGCGGATCTGAGCGTAGAGCAGGATCGGCACGATGTTGAGCGAGGACCCGGTCAGCGCATAAGCAGTCGCGATGGCGCCGAAAGCGTTGGCGAACAGCAGGAGAAAGCAGCCAAGGATCGACGGCGCCAGCACCGGCAGTCCGACACGACGCCAATATTGCCAGCTCGACGCGCCGAGGATCGACGCCGCCTCGCGCCATTCGGCCTTCAGCCCATCCAGCGCGGGCGAAATGATCAGCACCATCAACGGGATCTGGAAATACAGATAGGTGATGGTCAGCCCCGAGAACGACAGAAGGTTGAAGCCGAGCGTATAGATGTTGATGCCGAAGGTGGCTTTCAGAAATACCGTGACGAGGCCGAGGCGGCCCAGCGTCGCCAGAAAGGCGAAGGCAAGCGGGATACCGGCGAAGTTCGAGGCGACGCCCGAAAAGGTGACGACCGTCGGTCGGATCCAGGCCGGCAGCCCGCCATGCACAACCGCATAGGCGATGAAGAAGCCGACCAGCGCGCCGAAGAAGGCCGAGGCGAGGCTCACCTGGATCGAGATCGAATAGGCCGCCATGATCTGCGGCGTGAAGAGATCGTAGATGTTCTGGAGTGTCAGCGC
>JBBSUS010000497.1:0-2881 GCA_038234195.1 Hyphomicrobiales bacterium
CGGCAGCGGCCGCGTCGAGGATCTGGTAGAAGGCGACGCCGTCCGCCGCGACCGAGGCGTTGTCGCGGGTGATGACCTCCTGGGTCGGGACGTCCAGCACCTGCTCCATCATGTTCAGCTTGCGGCCGATGCGCTCGATGAAGGGCACGATGATGTTGAGGCCCGGCGAAAGGGTGCGGGTGTAGCGGCCGAAATTCTCGACGGTGTAGTTGTAGCCCTGGGGCACGATCTTGATCGTCGAGAACAAGACGACGATCGCCACGAACAGGAGAACGAGCACCAGAATACTCAGGCCGGACAGCATCATGTCGTGATCCTCATAAGGGGGTATGGCTGGTTGTTCAGGTGACCCAGCCCATCAGTTCGCGCCGGACCATCGCCTCGATGACGTCCATCCCGGGCTCGGAATCGTTGAGGCACGGGATATGGGCGAAGTTCTCGCCGCCAGCCTCATGGAAAATCTCGGCGGCCTCGCCGGCGATCTCCTCCAGCGTTTCCAGGCAATCTGACACGAAGCCGGGATTGAGCACGGCGATGTTCTTGATGCCCTCTTGCGCCAGTTTCTCGACGGTCTTGTCGGTATAGGGCTGCAGCCATTCCTCCGGTCCGAAGCGTGACTGGAAACAGGTCATCAGCCGACCCTTCTCCCATCCGAGCCGTTCGTCCAGAAGGCGCGCGGTCTTCTGGCAATGGCAGTGATAGGGGTCGCCCTTCCTGAAATAGCTCTGCGGGATGCCGTGAAAGGAGCAGATCACCCGCTCGGGTACGAAATCGAGCGTTGCCAGATGGGTTTCGATCGAGCGCGCCAGGGCGTCGATATAGACGGGTTCGTCGTGGTAGGCCGGCACCGTGCGGACTGCCGGCATCCAGCGCTGCGCCGTCATGTGTTCGAAAAACTTGTCGTTGACCGTCGCCGTCGTCGAGGCCGAATATTGCGGGTACAACGGATAGACGAGAATGCGCTCGCAGCCTTGGCTCATCAGATAGTCGGTGCGCTCGGCGATCGACGGCTGGCCGTAGCGCATCGCCCAGTCGACCACGACAGCGGGCGTATCGGCCATGCGAATCGCCAGCTTTTCGCCCTGAGCCCTCGTGAAGGTTCGGAGTGGCGACTCGTTCTTCTCGGTGTTCCAGATCGTGGCATAGGCCGCGCCGGACTTCTTCGGTCTGGTGTTGAGGACGATGCCGTAGAGGATCGGGTACCAGGCCGCACGCGGCCATTCGATGACGCGCTTGTCGGAGAGGAATTCCTTCAGATAGCGCCGCATCGGCTTGAAGTCGGTGCCGTCCGGGGTGCCCAGATTGACCAGAAGAACGCCGACTTTGGCCCGCTTGACCGGCGGATGGTCGGCCGGAAGCGGTCCGATGGAGCGATCCGCAATCGTCTGGGTCTGGGCGTTCATCGATCAATCCTCACGCAACGTCGTGGCCTTGCCGGCTTTCGACCGGGTGAAACTTCCACCCGATCTGCCGAGCACCGCCCGTTGTCGCGATATAGGCACGCGCGCTGCGCCGCAACACCGTCTGCGCGACGCTCCGGCACCCCTTCAGGCGCGCGACAGATCGAAGCGGTTGCCGCTGGAAGTTGCACAGGACAGGATGTTGGGCTGCACCTGGTTGCAGTTGGCAGCGACCTGCTGGTTCCGGGTCGTCGACGTATAGACGATGTTGATCTGGCCGGGGCCGAGGCGGGAATAGGTGCCCGTGGCGAGAAGACCGTTGGTCGCCTGTTCGATGGAGGTAAATCGACCGTTCTGGAATGTCGCGGTGTAGGCGATGGGTCCGCCGACCGACGACCAGCGTCCGTCGATGCCGCGTGGCTGCGCCGATGCCAACTGGGCGCGCGGATTTTCGCTCTGGCACGCTGACAGCGCCAGCATCGACAATCCGAGCGAAACGACGAGACGGGAAAGGACGACACCGCGCATCTGAAGCAACCTTGCAACCTGGAAGTCTACCGTCGGTCCTCGCCCACGACATCCCTCGACAACAACAACGCAAGAACCCACCGACGCCGGCGACGATCCCTGCTGCACAAGAAAGACATTATCCGAGAAGTGCTCGCAAGTCATCGCGTTATCACGCAAAACAACTCGCGCTCTTTCCGGATTCCGCACGGCGCCCGCGCATTTACCCGAGTGGGCTTCAACGATGAATGGCAATCCGCAATCAGGCCGCCGAATCAACCGGGGCCGCCGCCATCCGGCTCGCCGGGATCACCGAATGGATGGAGCCGATCGTCTCGATCGAACGGATGCGGTCCTCGCCGTTAAAGGCGAACCAGTACATGGTCGTACCGGTGATCAGTGTTCCGGTCTTTTCGTCGCGGCGCGTCCAGTCGCACCGGCTGGCCGCGTCGTCGTCCTGGCAGACGAGACCCCGAAGTTCGTAGGAGATGTAGGCTGTGCGCTTCAGGAGTTCGTCGAAGAAGGCCTGGGCCTCCGCCTCGCCCGCAAGGCGGAATTCCCCCTCCATCCGGCCGAACCATGGCTCCTCGGCGAGCGCCGCATTGCTGCGTTGGGAGACCTTCGCCCCGGGGGCGAAGTGACGGGCAATGGTGCCGGTCTTGCCGGCCATCACCGCATCCATGACCTGTTCGACGATGGAGCGCCGCAGCTGGATATCGACCATCGGATACTCCGCGAGAGAGCGGAGCGGCCCCGGTCCCTCTTTGCTTTCGGCGGATCGGCAAGATGCCTCCGTCCGATCGGTGAAGTTGAGAGCGTTTGCCCAAAAAACAAGGTCTGCGGCCCTTTGGTGGGCTGCAGACCTTGGTGAGGGGACTTTTCCGACGGCCCGGTGGCTGACCTTGAGGTCAGCGCACCAGGATGTTGCGGAACTGCCAAGGGTCCTTCTCATCGATGTCCTCGGGGAACAGGCC
>JBBSUS010000498.1:0-2880 GCA_038234195.1 Hyphomicrobiales bacterium
TCGGCGCTCGAATCGCCCAGCGACACGACCTTGTTCAGGTCGTCGAACAGGGTTTCACCCTGCGACTTGCCGGTACCGTATGTCGGCCCAAGGCACCCCGAAAGCGACGCGGCAACAAGGCCCACACCCGCCATCGACAGCGCCAAGCGGCGGCTGCTGCGCTTCGATGCGACATGCGCCTTGCGATCCGTCTTCGACGTCATGAACTGCGGCCCCCTAGCCGATCGTTCCACCCCGACCCGGCACAACGTGCCAGGCGAGTGCCGCCCTTGTCACGACAATCCGGCAAATTGCGGGCGGCCCCTCTTGTGGCGTTCGGCTTACAGCACTTCCGCAAGGGCGTGCAAGCCGGCCGCCGCCCCGGATCGACGAGAAGCGGCCGGCGTGCGGCCGGCGCGAAGAATGGCGAAGCGAAGCGGCCGCGCCGTCAGGCCGCGTTCAGCCGCCCGGCCGCCTGCAGTTCGTGCAGCGCCTTTGCATCGCGGGCCGAGACGTCCGGATAGGTCGGATCCGACCCGACGTCGTCGGTGATCTTCCACGAGCGGGCGCATTTTACGCCCTCGGCCTTCTTGAACTCCACGGCGACACCGGGGGTGTCCGAAAGCTTGAACGCGCCCTCAGGTGCCTCTCCCGAGGCGATCTCGCAGCCGGAGGTGATGGCGACTTCGGCGAAGTCGACCGATTGCGCCAGCGCCAGCAGCTCCCGGTCGGCGATATAGACGACGGGCGCGGCCTCCAGCGAGGCGCCGATCGTCTTGTCGCGGCGCTTTTCCTCCAGCGCGCCCATGACCACCCGGCGCACCCGGCGAATCTTCTGCCACCGGTCGGCCAGGGCCGGGTCGCGCCACTCTGTGGCGATCGGACGGAACGCTTCGAAATGCACCGACTTCGTCTCGGGATAACGCGACAGCCACGCCTCCTCCATGGTGAAGGGCAACATCGGCGCCAGCCATGTGACGAGGTGATCGAAAATCTCGCGAACCACCTGCAGCGACGCCTTGCGGCGGGTCGACGACAGCGGATCGCAATAAAGCGCGTCCTTGCGGATGTCGAAGTAGAAGGCCGACAGTTCGACCACGACGAAATCGAGAAGCGCGCGGGACACCCGCTTGAAGTCGAAGGCGTCGTATCCCTTGCGCACGACCTCGTCCAACTCGGCGAGGCGGTTGAGCATCAACCGTTCGAGCTCCGGCATCTCGGCGTAGGACACGCTCTCGCCCTCGTCATGGGCGAGCGTGCCGAGCATCCAGCGCAAGGTGTTCCTGAGCTTGCGATAGCTGTCGATGTTGGTCTGCAGGATCTGCTTGCCGAGGCGCAGATCCTCCGAATAGTCGGAGGAGACCACCCATAGCCGCAGGATATCGGCGCCGGACTGCTTGATGACCTCCTGCGGGGTCACGACGTTGCCGAGCGACTTCGACATCTTGCGCCCCTCCTCGTCCATGACGAAGCCATGGGTGAGGACCGCGTCGTAGGGCGCGCGCCCGCGGGTCCCGCAGCTTTCCAGCAGCGAGGAGTGGAACCACCCGCGATGCTGGTCGGAGCCTTCGAGATAAAGGTCGGCGGGCCATTTCAGATCCGGCCGCTTCTCCAGGCAGAACGCATGGGTCGAGCCCGAATCGAACCAGACGTCCAGGATATCGCGGACCATGATCCACTTCGTTCCGTCGTGCCTGTTGCCGAGGAAGCGCTCCTTGGCCCCATCCGCGAACCAGGCGTCGGCACCCTCGTCGTCGAAGGCTTTCAGGATGCGGGCGTTCACCGCCTCGTCCCTGAGGATCTCACCGTTCTCGTCGGCAAACACGCAGATCGGCACGCCCCAGGCGCGCTGGCGCGACATCACCCAGTCCGGCCGATCGGCGATCATGCCGCGCAGGCGGTTCTGGCCGGATGCGGGGACGAAGCGGGTGTCGTCGATGGCGCCGAGAGCGCGGGCGCGGAGGGTGTCTTCGCTGCCCGACACTTGGTCGGGTGCAGCGTCACCAGTTGCACGACCATACCCGGCTAAGTCCTTGTCCATATGGACGAACCATTGCGGGGTATTGCGGAAGATCACCGGCTTCTTGGAGCGCCAGGAGTGCGGGTAGGAGTGCTTCAGACGGCCGCGGGCCAGCAGATTGCCGGCGGCGATCAGCGCGGTGATGACACGCTGGTTGGCGTCGCCCTTCTTGCCCTTGTCGTCGATGACGCGCGCGGGTCCGCCCCCGGCGTCCGGCCCGAAGCCCGGCGCGTCCTTCGTATAAAAGCCGTCGTCGTCGACGGTGAAGGGGATCGTCGTGTCGATGCCGCGCGCTTCCAGATCGCGGCGCATGTCCATCCACGCGTCGAAATCCTCGCGGCCATGACTGGGCGCCGTGTGGACGAAACCGGTGCCGGCGTCGTCGGTGACGTGCTCGCCGGGAATCAGGGGGACGGGGAAGGTGTAGCCGCCGGCCAGACCCGTGAGCGGGTGATCGACGATCATTCCATCCAGGTCGGATGCCGCCACCTCCGCAACCCGCCGCCAGCCATTTTCGGGAACGCGGGCCTTGGCAAAGACGTCGGACGCCAGCGCGTCGGCGACGAGATATCGCTTACCCTCACCCGCCCAGCGCGGGTTCTCGGCGTCGTCTTCTGCCGTGACCTCGTAAAGGCCGTAAGCGATGCGCGGCGAATACGCGATCGCGCGGTTGCCGGGGATCGTCCATGGCGTGGTGGTCCAGATGACGACCGAAGTGCCGGCCAACGCACCATCGCCGCGCATCGGAAACGCCGCCCAGATCGTATCGCTCTCGTGGTCGTGATACTCGACCTCGGCCTCCGCCAGCGCCGTACGCTCCACCACCGACCACATCACCGGCTTCGACCCGCGATACAACTGGCCGCTCATGGCGAACTTCA
>JBBSUS010000499.1:0-2870 GCA_038234195.1 Hyphomicrobiales bacterium
GCGCGGCCTCGCCCATCGGGCCAAGCTCGACAGCAACGATGCGCTGGCCGGTTTCGCCGACACCTTGGAGAAGGTCTGCATCTCGACCGTCGAAGGTGGTTTCATGACCAAGGATCTGGCGCTGCTGATCGGCCCCGACCAGCCATGGCTTTCGACCTCAGGCTTCCTCGACAAGGTCGACGAGAACCTTCAGAAGGCGATGGCCAAGGGCTGACGACGCCGCCCCAAGGGTATCCACGTCAAACGCAAGAAGCCGGCACTCGCAAGAGCGCCGGCTTCTTGCGTCTGGATGTAACCTCCGTTCGACCGCCTGCCGAACGAACACCGAAAGGTCAGGCGGCGAGCGCTGCTTCGACTGCGGCCACCGCGGCGTCGGCATTCCTGCCCTCGGGTCCGCCCGCCTGCGCCATGTCGGGTCGACCACCGCCGCCCTTGCCGCCGATCGCCACGCTCGCGTCGCGCACCAGCGCCACGGCATCGAAGCGATTGGTGAGATCCGGGGTGACGCCGACAACCACGCTGGCCTTTCCGTCTGACACCCCGACGAAGACGACGACGCCGGAGCCGATGCTCGTCTTCGCCTCGTCGACCATGCCCTTCAGGTCCTTCCCGGCCACCCCGTCGAGCACCCGGCCCAGGAAGCTTACGCCGCCGATCTCCCGAGGCACCGCAACCGGTCCGCCGCCCCCGTCACCGGCGAGTGCCAGCCGCTTCCTGGCGTCGGCGAGTTCCCGTTCGAGACGGCGACGATCCTCGATGATCGTCTCCAGCCGATCGGCCGCCTCGGACGGCGACACCTTGAGCGCAGACGCCATGCGCCTGACACGGGCGTCCTGTTCGATGAGATAGCCGCGCGCCGCCTCCCCGGTCAGCGCCTCGATGCGACGAACGCCTGCCCCCACGGCACTTTCCGAGAGGACATGGACCAGGCCGATATCGCCGGTCGCCCGTACATGGGTGCCGCCGCACAGTTCGACCGAGAAGGTCTTGCCGGCCTTCTCGCCCTCTTCTGCAACGCCCATAGAGACGACCCGGACCTCGTCGCCGTATTTCTCGCCGAACAGCGCCATGGCGCCCGTGGCAATCGCGTCGTCGACCGCCATCAGCCGAGTCTCGACCGGCGCATTCTGGACGATGATCCGGTTCGCCCGCCGCTCGACATCCGACAACTCCCCCAGGTCGATGGGTTTGGGATGCGAAAAGTCGAAGCGCAGGCGATCTGGCGCCACCATCGAGCCCTTCTGGGCGACATGGGTCCCGAGCACCTCACGCAGGCCCTCGTGCAGGAGATGCGTCGCCGAATGGTTGGCGCGAATCTTCGATCGGCGGGCGTGGTCGACGACCAGATCGAGCGGCGTCCCGACCACCAGCACGCCGTCCTCCACAGTGCCGCGATGGACGAACAGGCCCCCGGCGAACTTCTGCGTGTCGGTTATCAAAACGACGACGCCCTCGCCGCGCAGGGTGCCGCCGTCGCCAAGCTGGCCACCGGATTCGCCGTAGAATGGCGTCTGGTTCAAAACGACGGAGACCGTCGAGCCCTTCCCCGCCTTGTCGGTTTCCGCACCATCGACGACCAGCGCGGTCACGACCCCTTCGGCCCGCTCGGTCTCGTAGCCGAGAAACTCGGTGGCGCCGACCCGCTCGCGAATCGGGAACCAGATGGTCTCGGAGGCCGCCTCGCCGGAGCCGGTCCAACTGCCGCGGGCCTCCGCCTTCTGGCGTGCCATCGCGGTGTTGAAGGCAACGAGATCGACCGCGATCCCGCGCTGGCGCAGGGCGTCCTGCGTCAGGTCGAGCGGAAATCCGTAGGTGTCGTAGAGCTTGAAGGCTGTGTCGCCGGACAGCTTGTCACCGGCGCCCATGCCCTCCGTCGCCTCGGTCAGAAGCGCGATGCCGCGATCGAGCGTCTGCAGGAAGCGCTTTTCCTCCAGCTTGAGCGTCTCGGAAATCAGGCTCTCGGCCCGACCGAGCTCGGGAAAAGCCCGCCCCATCTCCGCGACCAGCGTCGGGAGCACCTTGTAGAGCACGGGTTCGTCGGCGCCAAGCAGACGCGCATGGCGCATTGCACGACGCATGATCCGGCGCAGGACGTAGCCGCGACCTTCGTTCGACGGCAGCACCCCATCGGCGATGAGAAAGGCGGTGGCGCGGATATGATCCGCGATCACCCGATGGCTGGCCACCGCAGTTCCCTCGGCACGCGAACCGATCGCCTGTTCGACCGAGGCGATCAGCGCCTTGAAGAGATCGATGTCGTAATTGTCGTGGACGCCCTGCAGCACGGCAGCAATTCGCTCGAGACCCATGCCAGTGTCGATCGAAGGCCGCGGCAGTTCGATGCGCTGCTCGGCAGAAACCTGCTCGAACTGCATGAACACCAGGTTCCAGATTTCGATGAACCGGTCGCCATCCTCGTCCGGGCTGCCCGGAGGCCCACCCGCGATGCCTTCGCCATGGTCGAAGAAGATTTCCGAGCACGGGCCACAGGGGCCTGTCTCACCCATCGCCCAGAAATTGTCGGACGTCGCGATGCGGATGATCCTGTCGTCGGGCAGGCCGGCGATCCTGCGCCAGAGCGAGGCCGCCTCCTCGTCCTCGGAATAGACGGTTACCAGCAGCTTGTCGGCCGGCAGGCCGTACTCCTTGGTGATCAGGTTCCAGGCGAGTTCGATCGCCCGGTCCTTGAAATAGTCACCGAAGGAGAAGTTGCCCAGCATCTCGAAAAAGGTGTGATGCCGGGCGGTGTAGCCGACATTGTCGAGATCGTTGTGCTTGCCGCCGGCGCGCACGCATTTTTGCGACGTCGTGGCGCGATCGTAGGGCCGCTTCTCAAGGCCGGTGAAGACGTTCTTGAACTGCACCATGCC
>JBBSUS010000500.1:0-2869 GCA_038234195.1 Hyphomicrobiales bacterium
AAGGGCTGGGCCGACCTCCTGGCGCGGCACGCGATCATCCCGCAGCAGCAATTCGCCTATACGACCGGCAAGAACGCCTCGGACATCACCCTCGTCATCGACGCGATGGACCTTCTGCACAGCGGCCGATTCGACGGCTTCTGTCTGGTCTCGTCGGATAGCGATTTCACCCGGCTCGCCGCCCGCATCCGCGAGCAGGGCGTCGACGTCTACGGCTTCGGCGAGCAGAAGACGCCGGAAAGCTTCCGGCAGGCCTGCCGCCGCTTCATCTATACCGAAAACCTGCTTCCGGCGCGCAACACCCCCGCCGCCAAATCCGAGGACAAGCCGGCACCGCTCGCCAAGCCGCAGGAGGCGGCCGATGTCCTCAAACGCGTGATCGACCAGATGGACACCGAGGACGGCTGGGTGAATCTCGGTTCGTTCGGCAAGCAGCTCCTCAATCTCGCCTCCGACTTCGACCCGCGCACCTACGGCTTCAAGAAGCTCTCCGACCTCGTGCGATCCACCGATCTCTTCGAGGTCGACGACCCGGAGGGTGGAAGCGTCGAGATCCGCTTGAAGCCGACGAAGAAACCGGCGGCACGCGGTTCGAGCAGCGGTGGGCGGTCGCGCCGGTCAGGGACCGCGCCGGCAAAGGCGAGTTCGGTGCAGAAGAGCGATGCGCAAAAGAGCGACTGGACCTGACACGCCGACGAGATAGGGTGACGGCGCCTGGCACAGCCAGGTCGCTCAGAGAGCATAAGCGCGAAAAGCCCCCGGCGTGACATCGAGGCGCCCGTGCTTGCCGACAACGGCGCGTCGCCAGAAGCAGGAACGTCACTGCCACGAGCGCGTTAAGCGGCTAAAAGGAGGCCGTCATGGCGAAATTCGGCAAAGGCGACCACGTCAGCTGGAACTCCGAGGCGGGCCGTGTGAGCGGCACGATCTCGAAAATCCACGAGCAAAACTTCGAGTTCAAGGGCCGCACCCGCCACGCGTCCAAGGACGAGCCGCAATACGAGATCGAGAGCGACAAGACCGATCACGTCGCAGCCCACAAGGAAAGCGCGCTGACGAAGCTGGACCGGTGACGGCGTGTTACATGAGCGTCGGGCACTCCAACCGCTCGATCGATGAGTTTCTCGACATCCTTCGTCACGCGCGCGTCGCACTCGTGTTGGATGTGCGCTCGTTCCCACGCTCCCGCAGCAACACCGTCTTCAACATCGACACCCTTCCAGACGATCTGGCCGGAGACGGGATAGCCTATCAGCACATGCCGAGCCTGGGCGGGCGCCGAAACGTTCAGCCGGATGTCGACCAGGCGACCAACGCGTTATGGCGCGTGCGAGGATTTCACAATTACGCGGACTATGCCTTCTCCGAGACGTTTTCGCAGGGATTCTCAAAACTTGTCGAGTTGGGCCAGGAGACCCGGCTCGCGATGATGTGCTCGGAGGCCGTGTGGTGGCGATGCCATCGCCGGATCATAACCGACTATTTGCTGGCCGGCGGCCATCCTGTCGATCACCTGATGGGGGCAGGACGGATCCAACCGGCGAAGATGACGCCGGGCGCGATGGTCATAGACGGCAACAAGGTGGCCTATCCGGCTGCCTGACGAAGCATGACACTGGCGGTCTCGGTACGGTCAGATCGACTGATGATTGCCGTAGAATTCGTGGTCCTCGTTATAACCGCCCTGGCCTGAGCCGATGTCGAGGTAATCTTCGACGAACTCTATGGCGCGAATCCATTTGACCATCTTGAACCCCAATTCGTTCTCGACCCTTAGCCTCAGCGGTGCGCCGTGCAGCATCGGCAGGGGTTCGCCATTCATCTCGTATGCAAGAAGACTGAGTTCGTGCCGCATGTTCCGCATGTTGTGTGCATCGTAATAGATGCCGCCATCGGCGCCTTCAGCGAAGGAATAAAAGATCGCGTAGCGCGCTTTTGCCGTCGGCTTCACCAGATCGAGGATGTACCGCGTTGGCACGCCTCCCCATTTTGCGACCCCCGACCAGCCTTGGATACAGAAATGCTCTGTCGTCTGTTCCTGCTTCGGCATGGCTTTGAGTTCGCTGTACGAAAGGCTCAATGGATTCTCCACCAATCCGCCAACATCCAGGCGGTAGTCGGCGAAGTCGCGGCGGCGCAGTTCCGCAAACTGCTCGGAGTCTGGCTCGCGTCCATTCGGCCAGAGACGGGGTGAGATTGCCGTGTCCGGATACTGGACCAGCGGGTTCCAGAGTTCGGCTCCGCGCTTGAGTGGACCAACGATCTGTCTTCCAACACTCTGAACCTTGCGCGCATGACGAATTGTCAGTGGCGTCGCGAACACCCAGGCGATGGTCACAGCGACCATGGCCGCCCCGAAGACAAGAAGCCCTGTCCATGCGGTCTCGCTGTCCATGCCGGCGAACATGTAATTGAGATTGGCACGCGCGCCGGTCGCGAAGACAAGCGAGACATGCACAAGAATGTAGAAGAGAAACCACAGCAGGCCCATGAAATGAAGCGACCGCGCCCGCTGGCGATTGATCGGCCGGCCGATCCATCCGAGTTTGTTGGCAATCGACGGACCCTGAAGAAGCCCCGTCAGAAACAGGAGCGGAGACGCGACGAAGACCGTGAAAAAATAGGTGAGTTGCTGAAGGCCGTTGTAGCGTGTCCAGGCCTCTTCCGGCGGAAAATGCAACGACCAGTACTGTATGGCAACCGATAGGGCGTTTGGAAAAACGTCCCAACTGACGGGAACGAGTCGCCGCCATTGATCGGTGCTGAAAAGCATCGTGTAGAAGGCAATCCCGGTGAGAACCCACAAGAGATTGAGCGAAAAATGCCACCATCGCGCCAAGCCGATGGAATGTCGGACGCCGGGAATGCC
>JBBSUS010000501.1:0-2863 GCA_038234195.1 Hyphomicrobiales bacterium
TGATCGCCACACGACCCTGTCGCGGCGTTGGCAGAGCCGGCGATGAGCAGAGTTGCAACGGCAATTGCGAGTGTTTCACGGATCATGGCGGCCTCTTGAAGTCAGGTTCCCAGATGCGGGACGACAGACAGTCGGAACGGCTACGGGAACGCGATGTTCCTGCCCAAGAGGGCTCCGAGGGCGTTTTGAAAGGGTTTGATCACCCCCGGCTCGCATGATTGCGAGAGACTGTCGAAGCCGGCTCGGAGTTGATCACACGCACCCTGACCAACCCCAGAACGACCGGCCACGACGATCGTCTCCGAAGGTTTTGCCAGGCCATGCGCGCAGCCTGCCGGAACGGCGAAGTGCGATCCTGAAAAGCCTGTTTGCCGTCAGTCACCGGTCGCAGCAAGTGGCCGATTGGACATCCGCTTCGTCGGCGAAAAAGCGAATCCCGAGGCATTCATCGGCAAAACTGCCGATTGGCCCACGCGTGTAAGCAGTTTTGTTCGCAAGTGGTGCGCCCGAAGGGATTCGAACCCCTGACCCCCAGATTCGTAGTCTGGTGCTCTATCCAGCTGAGCTACGGGCGCGACGAGGAAGGGCCGCGAGGGCCGTTCGCTCTTGAAGGGCTAACTAACTTTTCGGTCGGAGGAATGCAAGCACCGATCTCCGGCAAAATTCGCAGGGCCGTGGTTTGCCCCGCAGGACGACCTCCGCGGCTTTGCGCTGCCGTCTTCGCCCCGTGCGGGTGCCGGGCGACCGGGCTACTCGCTCGCAGGGTTGGCACGCCGTCCGGTAACCCCGGTCGTGGATCGGTCGGTGGATCGTTCGCCCTGTTCCCCATTGCCCGTAGGGTTGGTGGGGGGCCCGGACACGGCGCCGTTCCTGCCATTTGGCAGGTTGTCGTTGAGGCCCGGATTGTCTGCGGGCAGTCGGATTTCGAAACGCGTGCCGGAGGAGGATTCGTCGCAAAGGCGGATATGGCCGCGATGGGCCTCGACGATTTCCGCCACGATGGCCAGGCCAAGACCGGTGCCGCCGGTGCGCGCCGACCCTTCGAACGCCTTGAACAGCTTTTCGCGCGCCTTGGGCGGCAGGCCGGGGCCCGTATCTTCGACCAGGATCAGCACCTCGTCGGCGCTCTGCCATTCGGCGGTGATCGACACGCGCCGGATCACCGAGGGCAGGTCGGCACTTTCGGCCTCCAGCGCCTGGACCGCATTGCGGCAGAGATTGACGAGAACCCGGTGGAACTGATCGGGATCGACGGCAATCTCCAGCGTTTCGTCGACGCCGTTGACGAGATCGATCCGCGCCTCCGGGGAAACGGCCACCATCTCGTAGACGTCGTCGACAAGATGTTTGAGTCTGAGGCGCCGTTTGACCGGCGCGCTTTCCACCGCCCGGCCGTAGGCAAGCACGGCGTTCGTGTAGTTGAGCGCCCGGTCGAGACTGCGCAGCAGCATCGGCGCGACGCGCTGTACCCTGGGGTCTTCCATCGTCGACAGCCGGTCGGAAATCATCTGCGCCGAGGCAAGGATGTTGCGCAGGTCGTGATTGATCTTGGAGACGGCGAGGCCGAGGTTTGCCAGATGACGCTGTTCGCGCATGGTCTCGGCGAGGCGTGTCTGCATTTCGGCGAGCTTGGCCTCGGCAATGCCGATCTCGTCGGCGCGCCGGCTGGGAACGATCACCCGCCCCGGATCGGAAGGCTTCTCGCCGAAGCGGACCATCGAGCGGGTCATCGCCCGGATCGGCCGGATCAGCCAGCGGCTGATCGCGCCGAAGACGAGCAGCGCGGCGAAGCTTGCAACGCCCAGCGACAGAAGGAAGATGTTGCGCGAATAGATCAGCATGTCGCGGCGCAGCGGCGCTTCCGACATGACCACCTCCCCGACCAGCGAGCCGTCGCCGACCGGGCCCGAAATCCGCATCACCCGGTCACCGCCGAAGATCAGCGTGTCGAAGGCGCCGCCGATCATGCGCAGCGGGTTGGTGTCCGTGAGATCGACCTGGAGATCGACATGGTCGATGGGCCCCTGGCGCGCCACCAGCTTGGAGGCGCCTCCCTCGACGATGCCGACGAGCTGGGCGTCGAGCGCCTTCAGGAGGCCTGCCTCCTGCTCGGGCGCCATCGCCGGATCGCCATGGCCCGTGCTCTGCTGCATGAACAGGCCGGCGACCGCCAGCGTCTCGATCTTCGCGGAAAGCCAGTCATCGCGGAAATGCGCGATCGACGGCACGAAGATCAGCACTTCGGCCAGCATGATCGACAGGAGCGTCAGGACGAGAAGGCGCGCGGAAATGCGCTGCCTGACGACGAGCACGACCTCGTCGTCAGGCGGGGTGTTCTCGGTCGTCATCGGCGGCGGTGTCAGCGACACGTCAGCCGTTCCTTTCCGTTCGCCCTATCGGCGCCCTGTCTGCACCGCAGATCCCTTGGACGCCGTGGCACATCAAGGCGGCGCGCCATTGCGAAGCCTTTTTGCCTCAAAGCTCCAGAAGCTAGAATTCCATCAACCGAAGCGTTGAAGGAAAGATACGATCCGGCGCACCAAAGGACGCTTTGTGTAGGGCGAATAATAGGCGGTGGCTGCCCGTTTGCCAATTTCCGAGAAGGTGGGATAGGGCGAGACGAAGTCGCGCAGATCGGCAACGCCCATGCCCTTGGACAGGGCCAGGGTGAAGAGATTGGTCATCTCGCCGGCCTGCGCTCCGACGACCCCGGCGCCCAGCAGCTTGCCGCCGTCGCCGGCGACGAGCTTCACGAGGCCGTCCGTCTGCCGCTCGGTGCGTGCCCTGTCGTTCTCGGCATAGGGCCAGGTCAGTACCGTGACCTTGTGGCCCTTTTCTCTGGCCTCGGCTTCGGTGAGGCCCA
>JBBSUS010000502.1:0-2861 GCA_038234195.1 Hyphomicrobiales bacterium
CGGCCGCCTCGACCTTCGTCTGCGTCTGCCGCAGGGCTTTGAGGCACTTGAAGCACCAATGCGGCGTCAGGCCGCCGAACAGCTCAGCCGCGGCAACATCCAGGCCAATCTCCAGATCAAGCGCCAAGACGAAACGCCGGCCTTCATCGTCAACGAGACGATGCTCGAGCAGATCGTGGCGTTGTCGAACCGTCTCACCGAAGCCGGCCACGCGACCCTTCCCACCGCCGACGGAATCCTCGCCATCAAGGGTGTTATCGACGTCGCGGAAAAGCCCGCAGAGGACAATTTGCGCGAGGCGCGAGAGGCCGCGATCGCCGAGGGGTTTGCTACCTGCCTCGGACGTCTCGTCGCCGCACGCGAAGAGGAAGGTCGAGCGCTGGAGCAGATCCTGTCGCAGCGTCTCGACGAGATCGCCGTACTTGTCGAACGGGCCGAGGCGGATCCGGCGCGCAGCAGCGCCGCGATCCGTGAGCGGCTGGCAGCGCAGGTCAAGGCCCTCGTGGAATCAGACGAGCGCCTCGACGAGCAGCGCCTGCATCAAGAGGCGGCCATTCTGGCGGCAAAGGCCGACATTCGAGAGGAAATCGATCGCCTGGCCGCCCATGTCGACGCGGCGCGCGGTCTCTTGGCCGGCGGGGGACCGATCGGACGACGCCTCGACTTTTTATCGCAGGAATTCAATCGCGAATCGAATACGATCTGCTCAAAATCAAACGCTGCCTCGCTGACCACCATCGGGCTCGAACTGAAGGTGACCGTCGATCAATTCCGCGAACAGGTCCAGAATATAGAATGACGTCGATCTTCGACACTGAATCGCCAATGCCGATCGCCCGCCGTGGGCTGATGCTCGTTTTGTCCTCGCCCTCGGGCGCCGGCAAGTCGACGATTGCCCGCAATCTTCTCGAATCCGATAACCGGTTTTCGCTGTCGGTCAGCGTGACGACGCGCAAGCGGCGATCGAGCGAAATCGATGGCGTACATTACCGTTTCATCGACAAGGCCGAGTTCGACAGGTTGCGCGACGGCGGGGCGCTGCTCGAGTGGGCCGAGGTTCACGGCAATTTCTACGGCACGCCGCGCGCGGAAGCCGAAAAAGCGATGCAGAGCGGCCGGGACATGCTGTTCGATATCGATTATCAGGGCGCGATGCAGTTGAAGGAGCAGGCTAAGACCGACATCGTGTCGATCTTCATCCTGCCGCCGACCATGGCCGAGCTCAAGGCGCGCCTGCTGCGCCGTGCCGAGGATTCCGGTGACACGATCGCCGTGCGCCTGAAGAACGCTCGAATCGAGATCGAGCGCTGGCGCGACTATGATTACGTGGTGATCAACGACGACCTCGACCGCGCATTTTCGGCAGTGCGTTCGATCATCAATGCCGAGCGGCTGCGCCGCGACCGCCGGCCAGGCCTGTTTGATTTTACCGCCGGATTGCTCGAGGAAATCCAGACGTGACGTTCGATTAAAGAATTCGATTATCGGCGCACGATGTTGGCAAGACTCACAAATTCCTCGATTGACAAGGTCTCGGCCCGCCGCGTGGGATCGATGCCGGCCTCTGTCAAAAGCGCTTCGCCACCGAGAGACTTCAGGCTCTGACGGAGCATTTTCCGTCTCTGTCCGAACGCCGCGGCGGTCACCGCTTCGAGCGTTGCCAGATCGCAGGCCGACGGCTTGTCGCGCGGCAAGAGCTGAACGATCGAGGAGGTAACCTTGGGCGGCGGGGTGAAGGCTTCGCGCGACACGTCGAAGAGGCTCGATGCCCTGGTGCGCCAGCCCGCCAGAACCCCCAGGCGCCCATAATGGGCGGATCCGGGTAACGCGACGATCCGCTCGGCGACCTCGCGCTGGAACATCAAGGTGAGGCTTGTCCAGACAGGGGGCCATGATGGACAGGTGATCCAGTTGATGAGCAACTGGGTGCCGACGTTGTAGGGCAAGTTCGCGACCACCTTGATCTCGCGATTGAGACCCGATCCGGGGGCGGCTTCGAGGGAGGCCAGGTCGAAGCGCAAGGCGTCGGCTTCGATGATATCGAGCCGGCCGGGATAGCGCTCCGCGATCCGTTCGAGCGCCGGAAGGCAGCGCGGATCTTTCTCGATGGCGACAACCTTGCCGGCGCCCGCGGCGAGAAGCGCACGGGTGAGGCCGCCCGGACCCGGGCCGATCTCGACGACCGTCGCGCGTTCGAGCGGAAGGGCCTGGCGGGCAATGCGGCCGGTGAGGTTGAGGTCAAGGAGGAAATTCTGGCCAAGGCTGCGCTTCGGATCGAGCCCGTGGTCGGCAAGAACCGTGCGTAGCGGCGGCAGACCGTCTTCGCTTAGTGCGCCAGTCATGGCGCTCCGCCGGCTCGATCGGCGGTTTTTGGCGCAAAGAAGCCGGTCGATGCGTCGGTCGTCACTTTCATGCGCCAAACCTTCGGCGTGAGGCGTCTGTGCCGTTCGTGGCGTCCGCTGCAGTATCAGCCATGCGACCGGCCAGGCGCAGGGCGGCGAGGAAGCTGTCTGGTCGCGCCGTGCCGGTACCGGCGATGTCGGCGGCGGTGCCGTGGTCCGGCGAGGTGCGGATCAGCGGCAGGCCGAGGGTCACGTTGACGGTCTCGTCGAAGGCCAGCGTCTTGGCCGGGATCAGCGCCTGGTCGTGATACATGCAGATCGCCACGTCATAGCGTTTTCGCGCCGGGGGATGAAACATCGTGTCGGCGGGCAGTGGCCCGAAAGCGTCGATACCGGCGGCGCGCAGCCGCTCGATTGCCGGCCGGATCACCGTTTCGTCCTCCGAGCCGATCGCGCCCCGTTCTCCGGCATGTGGGTTGAGACCTGAGATGGCAAGGCGTGGGGAGGCAATGCCAAGGC
>JBBSUS010000503.1:0-2841 GCA_038234195.1 Hyphomicrobiales bacterium
GCAATGTCGGAAGTGACGCCCGTCGCCGTCTCGTTGTGCGTCACGAACACGGCGCGGATCTCGTGTGCGCTGTCGGCGGCGATCGCCTGCTCGTAGCGATCGAGCGGCACGCCTTCGCCCCAGGGCACGTCGATCGCATTGACGTCGAGGCCGAGGCGTTCGGCCATCTGGACCCAGAGATGCGAGAACTGGCCGAAGCGCGACATCAGCACCTTGTCGCCACGCGCCAGCGTGTTCTGGATCGCCGCTTCCCACGCACCGGTGCCCGACGACGGATACATGAAGACCCGCCCCGACGTGCTCTTGAAGGCCTTTTGCAGATCGGCGAAGAGCGGCAAGCTGAGCTCTGGAAAATCTGCGGCGCGCTGATCTTCCATCGGCACATTCATCGCGCGGCGAACCCGCTCCGGCACATTGGTCGGACCGGGAATGTAAAGATGGCGGATACCCGTATGGCTGTTTACAGCCCGGCCGCTCGCCAAACCCGTGGCACTTTGCATGGCAGACGCCTCCCAGCGTGTCCGGCAGGCGTCCGGCGCGAATGCCGCGCGTCGCTCCGGTTTCAAAACATCGTAGACCTTCAATCCACTTAGGAGAAATTTCAAATTCTGAACGCACCGTTAGATTTTTTTATCCGGCCGGCGCAATGGCGAAGCCGACCGATGTCCACTCGATATCTTCCTGCCTCATCGGCAAATGCCGGAACCATACCGACGGGAAGGCTCTTATCGAATATCTTCAAGGAGGGACGAAATGGGACTGTTGTCCGGGCTTCTGGGTCTGACCAGCGACGTCGATGTCGAGGCTGTACGTGGTGAGCTGGAGCCGATCCTCATCCCCGAGGAAGAGATCGAGCTGGCCTTCCAGGTCGTCCGCGACCTGTTCGTCTTCACCGACCTGAGGCTGATCATCGTCGACAAGCAGGGCGTAACCGGCCGCAAACGACAGATCCAATCGTTGCCCTACCGGTCGATCACCATGTTCGCCATCGAGACCGCCGGCCATTTCGACGTGGACAGCGAACTGACTCTCTGGATCACCGGTCAACCGCCCTTGATCCGGCAGTTGTCACGCCGCTCCGACATTACCGGAATTCAGAAGGCGCTGGCCCACGGCGTTCTGGGGCGAAGGCCGGCAGCCTGAAAGGATGCCCGGCGCTGACGGCAGCCTTTCCCTATCGGCTTGCCGTTGCGACAAATGCCCTGCCTGCGTAAAATCGACGCGGCCCGATGGCGGGTGCGAGACGGATTGTTTCATGAAGCTTATCGTCGACCTTCGATGATCAGGATCGCCGCCGAAATCCGGTCTGCAAAACCGCGCGACGCCGCAGCACTTGCGGCCGTTCACGAGGCGGCATGGCGCGGCGCCTATGCCGGGATCCTTCCCTACCGCCGCCTGAACCAGATGGTCGCCCGCCGGCATGGCAATTGGTGGGCCGGCGCGATCCGCAGCGGCGCAGCGATTCTCGTCGTCGAATTCGGGGGCGAGACCGTCGGCTACGCCACGCTCGGCCGAAACCGCGCCACGGCGATTGCCGCGGAGGGCGAGATCTACGAGCTTTATCTCAAACCCGAATACCAGGGGCTCGGAATCGGCGCCCGGCTTTTCGAGACGGCCCGCACCAATTTGCGCGCACGCGGCTTACAGGGCGTCGTCCTTTGGGCGCTCGCTGACAATCACTTGGCGCGCGAATTCTACAGCCGACGCGGCGGCACCGAAATCGCGGAAGGCACCGAGAGCTTCGATGGCCGGCCGATCGCGAAGATCGCCTATGTCTGGACCTGATCCGGCAACCGCTCCTCCACGGCAGGGGCGCCGAGCATTCGTAGGATCCGACCTGCGTGCAGCGGGTTTTCTTGCTTACGCGCACGCGACCGGCTAATCGACGCCCATTACCGATCGATGTCGTTCCTGTACCTCGGGATCGGCTCGGCGAGGCCGCATATCAAGGCCGAGGTGAGACGGGCGATGGGCCCGAAATACCTTGAAACCGGGACCTGCGGCCGGGACAGAATTCATCTGCCGAAACGTCAGGAAGGATATTTCATGCGCATCGACGCGATCGCCCGCGGCAACAATCCGCCCGAGGACATCAACGTATTGATCGAGGTGCCGCTGGGCGGGCACCCGATCAAATACGAGTTGGACAAGGAAGCCGGAGTGCTGGTCGTCGACCGTTTTCTTTACACACCGATGACCTATCCGGGCAATTACGGCTTCGTGCCGCATACGCTCTCCGACGATGGCGATCCGATCGATGTCCTGATCTGCAACACCCGGCCACTGTTTCCCGGCTGTGTGATCAACTGCCGGCCGATCGGCGTCCTCGTGATGGAGGACGACAAGGGCCAGGACGAGAAGATCATCGCGGTCCCCTCGCCACAAGTCACCCGGCGCTTCGAGAAGGTGATGAACCACACCGACCTGCCGGAGATCACCCTGCAGCAGGTCGAGCACTTCTTCGAGCACTACAAGGACCTCGAAAAGGGCAAGTGGGTGAAGATCGGCGGTTGGGGCGATTCGACCAAGGCCAAGCAGCTGATCACCGAGGCGATCGAACGCGAGGGCAAGAAATAACCGCACGCCATACTGAAAGCGATCGGGACATCGCCGGTCGCTGGGCACGAAATAGTCTTAGGGCGCGCCGGGAGCCCCGGCGGGCCCTTTTTCTTGCCCGAAGCTCCGTCACACAGGGCGTCAGCGGTGCCGGATGTCCAAAAAGGTTAATGCCCGGTGACCAGATTATGCCTGAGACATGCGCAATTTGCACAACAGGAATGCAGCAATATGCACTCCTTTTCATCAGGTCAAACGCCTACATCAGTTGCATCGAAACACGAA
>JBBSUS010000504.1:0-2839 GCA_038234195.1 Hyphomicrobiales bacterium
AACCATGTTTGAGTTCGGCGAGAAATTGCAACTTAAAAGCGCGCTAATGCACGAGAAGGCTGTCGCCAGCCCTCGCCATTGCAGCCCAGCGTCGTCGCCGTTGGGGCTTTGGGTGATCGCCAATGCAAAGCTGGAGTGATCGGACACGCCGATCCGGAGCGCGATGTTCGACCCCGAGCGGCACACCGGTGATCCTCCAGGCCGAATCTGGGCAGGCAATGCGAGGACAGGCCAAAGGCGACGAGGGGCTGGGCGTCAAACCCTAGCTCATTGAAAGTTCTCGTCGGGATAGACGCCCCAGATTTCCTGTTGGCGAACGTAGCCTTCGCGGTCGGAGACCTTCAGTTCGCACCATCCCGAGCCGCATTCCTTCACGCCGGCGACGACGCCGGGCTCGATTCGCGCCACCAGCGGTGCGTCGGTCGCAGGACTCGTATGGACATCGATCATCGTCGCCTTGCCCTTCAGCCAAGGCGCGGCGATCGAGGTGCGCTCGCCTGACAGGAGCGAATGGTAAACCCAGCCCTCGGTGCCTTCCGAATCCCGGATGCGACGCCACAACTGGTATTCCTGGACCACTTCGACGGGCAGCCCCTCCTTGAGATACAGCCAAGAGATCGGATAATCGCGACCGGGGCCGATCCGCAGGTTCACCCGCGCCGATTTCAAGCTCACATAGCGGGGCAGCGGCAGGTTCGAGACCGGTCCGAGTTCGACGGCAAGCGCGGCGGGGACGGTGGCGATGCCGGTGCCGATCACCAATGCGCCGAGACCGGCGAGAAGCGAGTGGCGAAGGAGGGCGGAAAGACTCATGCGGGCAACTCCGGTAACGCGGAACACGATGGGAATGGTCAAACGCCGGTCGGCGCCCGCCCTGCCGATGCTTTGCCAGGGGTTGGCGGTTGAACCCGTTGGTTTTCGCCGCCCATCTTGCTAGGTGGATCGCATCGGCCTTCGATGGGATGATCGCCGGTCTTGGTTAACATCGTCTTGAATTTCGGGAGGGTCGCGGTCGATGACGACACGCGAAAAACCATTGGTGATCATCACCCGCAAGCTGCCTGAGCCGGTCGAGCGGCGCATGCGCGAGCTGTTCGAAACGCGGGTCAACGAGACGGACCGGCCGATGGAGCAGCCGGCCCTTGTCGCCGCCGTGCGAGAAGCGGACGTGCTGGTCCCGACGGTCACCGATCGGATCGACCGGGCCGTGATCGAGCAGGCCGGGCCGCGGCTGAAGCTGATCGCCAATTACGGCAACGGCGTCGACAACATCGACGTCGAAGCGGCGCTGGCGAAGAACCTCTTTGTCACCAATACGCCGAACGTTTTGAGCGAAGACACCGCCGACATGACCATGGCGCTGATCCTTGCGGTGCCAAGGCGCCTTGTCGAGGGTGGCACGCGCCTCGTCTCGGGCGATCGCTGGCAAGGCTGGTCCCCGACCTGGATGCTGGGGCGGCGCATCTGGGGCAAAAAGCTCGGCATCGTCGGCATGGGCCGCATCGGCACTGCCGTCGCTCGGAGGGCCAAGGCCTTCGGTCTCGAAATCCATTACCACAATCGCAAGAGGGTCAGTCCGAAGACCGAGGCCGAACTCGGCGCGACCTATTGGGAAAGCCTCGACCAGATGCTGGCCCGCATGGATATCGTCTCGGTCAATTGCCCCTACACGCCCGCGACGTTCCATCTGTTGTCGGGGCGACGCCTGGCGCTGATGCAGCCGCACGCCTTCATCGTCAACACCGCCCGCGGCGAGGTCATCGACGAAAAGGCCCTGATCAAGCTCCTGCAAGAGGACAAGATCACGGGTGCAGGCCTCGACGTTTTCGAGGAAGAGCCCGCCGTCGACCGCAAGCTGATGCGCCTCGCCGCCGAAAACCGTGTCGTGCTCCTGCCGCACATGGGATCGGCGACCATCGAGGGCCGCATCGAGATGGGCGAGAAGGTGATCATCAACATCCGGACTCTGATGGATGGCCACCGCCCGCCCGACCGGATCCTGCCGGGCCGCGTCTGACTGGCGCGAGCAAATGTTGCCTCGCCCACTAGCCCGGCCGCTTGCGGGACCGAGCCTGATGCGGGAGCCGACGCAGCCCGGCCATCCGTCCGCCAAGACTTCGGTCGCGACCCCGGGCTGAATCGAGCCGCGATCGAAACCTGAATGTTTTCGGGAACAGTTTTCCCACTCGCTTGTTCTTCACCGCAACAGGCCAACGCAGAGTTGGCTGCAAATTCAGATGCGGTCGAACCATGAAAATTCTCGTCAACATGCTCATTGTGAGTGCCGCTCTATCAACAGCCGGCGTGTCTTCTGCGCTCGCCCAGAACGCCGGCTCGCAGAGCAGCTATCAAGTTTCCGAATTGCAGGTTTCGACGGTTCCGGTACCGAGCCAGCGTCCGGCTTCGTCGGCTATGGTCGCCGGTCATGATCAGCAGCCATTTCAGATCAAAGACGTACGGCGCACGGCCGGCGGAATTCGAATTGTAGGTCCGACGTTCTTTCCGAAGAACTGACGGCTTTACGACGATGGCGGCGCTCCGAGGCAGTTTCGGGCGCGGCAAACTTCAAGACCTCCAATCTTTTTCAGGCGGGACCTTCGGGTATCCCGCCTCTTTTTTTGCTTTGGCGCCGAGCAAGCCGATTTACTGCGATCGCCGCCCCTGCGCTTCGTGACCTCGGACCGCTTGTTTGTCGTGAAGTGTGCGCGCAGACTTCGTGTTTGATCAGCCGCTGCAAGGAGCGTGCGGCGGTCAGGTTCGTCCGATGCTGTCCTGGAGGGGGCAGCTTTCGGGATCTGAGATATCTTCGGCTCCCATAGGGTGGCCGGGTGCTCGGTCC
>JBBSUS010000505.1:0-2839 GCA_038234195.1 Hyphomicrobiales bacterium
GCGAACTGCTGGAAGACCATCGCCACCTCGTGGCGGCGCAGATCGCGCAGGCGCTTGGCGCCGCATGCCTTGGGGTCGACCTCGCCCTTGCCGGTGTCGACGACGACGCGTCCGCGGGTGATCGGCGCCAGCCCGTTGATGCCGCGCAGCAGTGTCGACTTGCCGGAACCCGACAGGCCCATCAGCACGGCGATCTCGCCCGCGTGGATGTCGAGCGAGCAATTGGCGACGCCGAGCGTCGCGCCCGTCTCCTCGCGGATCTGCGTGCGGGTCTTGCCTTCATCGACCAGCGGCAGCGAGTCTTCCGGCTTGCGGCCGAAGATGATCGAGACGTTCTGGAATGAGACGATCGGGCTCATGAACGGGTCCTCTCGTCGATGCGGATGAAGCGGTCGAGGATGATGGCGAGGAGAACGATGGCGAGACCCGCCTCGAAGCCTTCGCCGATATTGATCGAGTTCAGCGCGCGCAGCACCGGAACGCCCAGGCCCGGCGCGCCGACGAGGGCGGCGATGACCACCATCGACAGGGAGAGCATGATCGTCTGGGTAAGACCGGCCATGATCTGCGGCAGCGCGTAGGGAATCTCGATCTTGAACAGCCGCTGCATGGGCGTTGCGCCGAAGGCGTCGCCGGCTTCCAGCAGTTGCCGCGGCGTCGAGGCGATGCCGAGGCGCGTAAGACGGATCGAGGAGGGGATGGCAAAGATGACGGTCGCCACGAGTCCAGGCACGACGCCGAGGCCGAAGAGGATCAGCGCCGGAATCAGGTAGACGAAGGTCGGGATGGTCTGCATCAGGTCGAGGATTGGCCGCAGCACCTGGTAGACCCACTCACGCCGCGCCGCGATAACGCCAAGCGGCACGCCGATGACCATGCACACGGCTGTCGAGGCCAACACCAGCGCCAGGGTCTGGGTGGTGTCCTCCCAGAAGCCGAGATTGATGATCAAAAGCAGCCCGAGGACGGTGAACAACACGATCGGGATCGAGCGGCGCGCGATGAAGGCGATGACACCGAAAGCCGCGACGACCACGAAAGGATGCGGCGTCTGCAGGACATAGAGCAACGCGTTGATGAAGCCGCCGAGCCCGTTGCTGATCGCGTCGAAGATGAAGGTGAAGTTGGCGGTGAGCCAGTCGACGAAAGCCGAAGCGCCTTCTCCGATCGGCAGCGGGTGGTTCGTGAGCCATTCCACGGGTGATGTCGTCCCTTCGGCCTGTGATCCGGCGTGCTGCGAACACGAAGGACCGAACGTTTGCAGTTGCGATCGTCGTCAAGAGAAAGGCCGGTGCAAACCGGCCTTTCCAATTTTCTTCAAGAGTTCCGGGTCAGGAACTGATCCCCAGGGATTGCTTCACCGCCGGCAGCCCATCCTTGCCATCGAGCGTCTTGACGCCCTTGAGCCAGGCGTCGAGTCGATCGGGGTTGGCCTTCAGCCATTCGGCTGCCGCCTTGTTCTGGTTTTCCTTGTCGTCGAGGATCTTGCCCATGATGGTGTTTTCCATCGGCAGATCGAACGTCAGGTTCTCCAGAAGCTGATGAACGTTGGGGCAGTCCTTGGCGAAGCCCTCGCGCTCCAGCGTATAGACGGTGGCGCCACCATAGTTCGGCCCGAAGGTGCTGTCCCCGCCGGTCAGGTACTCGAGATCGAAGTTCTTGTTCATCGGGTGCGGCGCCCAGCCGAGGAAGACCACCGCCTTGTCGGACTTGGTGGCGCGGGCGACCTGGGACAGCATGCCCTGCTCGGACGAAGCGACGAGTTGGAAGCCCTTCAGGTCGAACTCGTTCTTGTCGATCATGTCGATGACGTATTTGTTGCCCTCGTTGCCCGGCTCGATGCCGTAGATCTTGCCGCCAAGCTGATCCTTGAACTTGTGAATGTCCGAGAAGTCCTTGAGGCCCTTGTCGTATAGGTATTTCGGGACGGCGAGGGTGTATTTTGCGCCCTCGAGGTTGGCCTTCACCTGCACGATGGAGCCGTTGTCGATGTACTTCTTGATCGATTCGCTTTGAGCCGGCATCCAGTTGCCGAGAAACGCATCGATGTCCTTGTTGGCCAGCGACGCGAACGTCACCGGCACCGAGAGGATCTTGATGTCCGGCGAATAGCCGAGGCCGGTCAGGATCTGGTTGGCCACGGCGGTGGTCGAAGTGATGTCGGTCCAGCCGACGTCCGAGAGCTTCACCGTCTTGCAGCTTGCGGCGTCCTCAGCGAGGGCCGGGGAGGCGAGCAGCATGGCGCCGAGCGCCGTGCCGGCCAGAATCTTGGCACCGAAGGTTTTCGAAAGCGTCATGGAGTGCTCCGTTGGCGGGCCCGCGAACCTGCAGAGAGCAGGGCGGTCCTAGATGGAAAGAGGCTGCCAGTTATTGCGCCAACCGGAGCCGAAGGCAACATGTTGTGCAGGTTCGATCGGCTTGACCTATCGGGTGATGGCGAATGGCAGCTGTTCCAATCTTGCTCGCATCGCCCCCGGCACTAGCCTCAATGCAAGCCCTCAGAAGGCAATCGCCACCGTGTTCTTGACCTCCTCCATCACGGCGTAGGTGTGCGTTTCGCGCACCCCCGGCAGGTTGAGAAGTCGCTCGGAAAGGAACGCGCGGTAGGCAGTCATGTCCTTGACCCGCGCCTTGATCAGATAATCGAAGCCACCGGCCACCATGTGGCATTCCATGACGTCTGGCGTGGCTTCGGCAACCCGCTTGAACTCCTCGAAGACGGCTTCGGAGGTGCGCTCCATCTTCACCTCAACGAAGACGACCATGCCACGTCCGAGTTTTTCGGGACAGAGCCGCGCGGCATAGCCGAGGATGTAGCCATCGCGCGTCAGCCGCTTGA
>JBBSUS010000506.1:0-2835 GCA_038234195.1 Hyphomicrobiales bacterium
CCTCGACCTTGGCTCCGAACTCGACCCAGCAGTCATCGGGCAGGACCGGGGAGGCCGCAAGGCTCGCCGCGTCGTTGCCGTGGATCGCGTTCGACGTCTCGCAGGCGATGCAGACATTGCAGCCCATTGCCTTCAGCCGATCGAGATGCGGCTGGATCAGCGCGATCTCTTCTTCCACCGAATGGACGAGCAGGTTGAGCGAATACCACGCCGACACGAATGCTAGCCCGTGCGGCGCCAGCACGGCTTTCAGTTCTTCCGGGTCCCACGGAAACTTGTGGCCGTTCTCGATGCCGGCAAAGCCAATCGCGCCGGCTTGGGTCAGGCAGGTATCGAGCGGGATGTCGGCCCCGAGGCTCTGGTCGTCATCATTCGACCAGGCGATGGGGTTGGTGCCGAAACGGATCATCGGGCGGTCTCATTCGAGAGGGAAGGAATTGGCAAGAGGGAGAGCCAAACGGGTCGACCCGAAGTATCAGCCGCCGGCGCGACTCTTCAATTGGTCTTCATACGCCGCACGAGCCGTCTCGACTTCCGTGCGCGACGAGACCTCGGGCACCGCAACGTCCCACCAGTGGCCGCCATCGGGCGTCGACGGATAGGGATCGGTGTCGATGACGACGACAAACGGGCCGCTTGCCTGCTTCGCGCGCGTCAGCGCCTCCTCCAGTTCGGCGATCGAGGCGACATGGACCGCCACCGCGCCCATCGCGGCCGCGTGGGCGGCAAAGTCGATGTTGGAGGCGATCATGTGCTCGCTGTGTTGCAGGAGATTGTTGAACTCCGCACCGCCCGACGCGACCTGTAGCCGGTTGATGCAGCCGAAGCCGCGATTGTCGGTGAGAACGATCGTGAACTTCAGGCCCAGCATCACGGCGGTGGCAAGCTCGGAATTCGCCATCATGTAGGAGCCGTCGCCGAGCACGCAGACCACGTCGCGATCGGGATTGGCCATCTTGATGCCGATCGCGCCGGCGATCTCGTAGCCCATGCAGGAATAACCGTATTCCATGTGATAGGCGCCAGGGCGTGGGGCCTTCCAGAGCTTGTGGAGCTCGCCCGGCATGGTGCCCGCCGCGCACATCACCACCGTATCGGGCCCGCTGGCGCGCTGCACGGCGCCGATCACCTGGCTGTCGGTCGGCAATTCGTTGCCCTCGGGGCGGGCCGTCAGCGGATCGACGGCGGCGAACCATTCGTCCTTGAGCTCAGCCGCAGGGGCGGTGAAGCGCTTGTCGCCGAGTGCGTCCGAGAGCATTTCGAGGCCGACACGGGCATCTGCACACAGCGGCTCCGCGCCGTGTTTCATCGCGTCGTAGGCTGCGACATTCAGCGAGACGAGCTTGCGTGCCGGGTTCTGGAAGAGGCTCCACGAGCCGGTGGTGAAATCCTGGAACCGCGTGCCGACGCCGAGGACGAGATCAGCTTCGCTGCACACGACATTGGCGCAAGACGCGCCGGTGACGCCGACGGGCCCGAGGTTCATTTCGTGATCCCAGGCGAGCGCCGACTTGCCGGCCTGGCTTTCGACAACGGGAATCCGGTGCTTCGTGGCAAAGGCCTCCAACGCCGCCGTCGCACCGGAGTAATGAACGCCGCCGCCGGCAATGATCACCGGCTTCTCGGCCTTCCTCAGGAGAGATGCGACCGCCTCCAGTTCGGCCGGGTCCGGATGGGGCCGGCGGGTGCGCCAGACCCGCGGCTCGAAGAAGTCCGCCGGATAATCGTAGGCCTCGGCCTGGACGTCCTGACAGAAGGCAAGGCAGACCGGTCCGCAGTCGGCCGGATCGGTCATCGTTCCAAAGGCGCGGGGCAGCGCGGTGAGCAGCTGTTCGGGCCGTGTGATCCTGTCGAAATAGCGGGTCACGGGCCGGAAGCAGTCATTGGCCGAAACCGTACCGTCGGCAAAGTCCTCGATCTGCTGGAGAACCGGATCGGGGCCGCGGCCCGCGAACAGATCGCCCGGAACGAGCAGCAGCGGCAGGCGGTTCACATGAGCGAGCGCGGCGGCCGTCACCATGTTGGTCGCGCCGGGGCCAATCGACGAGGTCACCGCCATCGCCCGGCGGCGGCCGGATTGCTTGGCGAAGGCGATCGCCGCATGGGCCATCGTCTGCTCGTTATGGCCGCGCCAGGTCTTGATCGCCGCCCGCTCGGCGTAGAGCGCCTCGCCAATGCCGGCGACATTGCCATGGCCGAAGATCGCCCAGACACCGGCGAGGAAGGGCTCGCCGGTTTCGGTCAACTGGACGCTCAGATATTTCACCATCGCCTGGGCGGCGGTGAGCCGGATCGTCGTCATGCCGCTCCCTCTTCCGTCGTGCGCGCCGTGTCCCACAGCGCGCAGAGCCGCTCATAGCGTTCCGCCATCATCGCCAAGGCGTCCTTTGGCATCAACTCGCCGCTCATGGAGCCCTTGGCGGCCTCGCCGAAGATCGTGCGGCCCACTGCAAACCCCTTGATCAGGGGAAAACGCGCCGCGGCAGCGAAGCTTTGACCGAGCGCCTGTTCCGAGGCTTCCAGGCCGAGAAGCAAGATGCCACGCACATGCGGATCGTTGGCTTCGATCGTCGCGCAGGTTCTTGCCCAGGCCGCAGAACTGGCCAGCGGCTCCAGCTTCCACCAGTCGGGATAGATGCCGAGATCGTAGAAGCGCTGGATGATCCTCGCCGTCGTATGGTCGTCCACCGGTCCTGCCTTGGAGGGGATGATCTCCAGAAGGAATTCCAGCCGGTTGCGGCGACAGGCTTCAAACAGCCGCGCGACCGTCGCCTCCTGCTCGGCCCAGAGTTCTAGGGTATCGTCCGGGTGACAGAAGCAGAGGCACTTGACCAC
>JBBSUS010000507.1:0-2822 GCA_038234195.1 Hyphomicrobiales bacterium
AGCACTTCGCTCCCGGGCGCTAGCGCAAGCCGCGCGAGCGCCGCCTGTGCAAAGAGCGCAGTGAAAGGATGGGCGGTCTGCTGATAATGGCTGGCGGCCTCGTCCCAGTGATCGGGGCTTTCGAATTCTCGCATTTCACTAACTCCGTAGATCATGTAACTTCATAAGTATCATGACGAGGCGTGTTTGCCAACCTTGGATCTCATGCGATAGTTTGGATAATGCGAAACGACAGCCGTCTCTCACGGATGCTGCACGTGCTGCTCCATATGGCACGGCACAAAGGGCCAATGACATCAGAAGCAATCGCCGCGATGCTCGGGACCAATTCTGTCGTCGTTCGCCGAACGATGGCGGGGCTGCGAAATGCGGGTTATGTCCATTCTGACAAGGGACACGGCGGCGGTTGGATTATCGCCTGCGATCTCGAGCAGGTTTCGCTGCTCGACGTGCACCGCGCGGTCGGCGGGCCGAGAATATTCGCGATCGGAAATGAGCATCCCAACCCGGATTGTGCTGTGGAACAGGTCGTCAACGAAGCGGTCGGGGATGCTCTGCGCGACGCCGAGGCAGTGCTGATCGAAAGGCTGGGCGCGATCAGCCTCGCCGAACTTGGCCGCGGCTTCGAAGCGCGCCGAGTTGCCGTTTCCTGAAGCGGCAGCTTTCAGGCATATGCGACATTAAGCATCCGGCTCTGGTCGAAAGGGGTCGATCAGATTGACCGCTTTTGTGATCCGGTGGCGAGGACAACAGCCATCCTCTCGGCTCTCGATCTCACCCTGCCGCTCGCCGACATCTTCGAGGACGTGGAGTTTTCGCCCTCGCCCTTTCTGATCTGAGCGCGGACGTCGTAGGCTCTGCACGACTTCTCCGTGCGGCCGCTCACCCGCCGTGGTCGGCCTTCGCCGCCACGGCCTCGAGGAAACTGTACTCGCTGATCGGGTTGCTCTCGAGCGGCTTGGGCTGCGCGCTCCACATGGCGATGACGATGTTGCGGGCCGGGTTCACATAGACATATTGCCCGTAGATGCCGATCGCCGAGAACGCCTTATCGTTCTTGAAGGCCTCGCCCTTGGCGACCGGCCACCACATGCGCCCATAACCGACCGTCTTGCCGCCGATGTCGCGCGGCTGTCCCGCCGCCGGAAACCAGTCGTCCGGCACCACCGACTGGCCGCCCGCCTTGCCGCCCTCCAGCACGAACTGGCCGAAGCGGGCATAGTCCCGCAACGTCGCCGATACGCCGCTGCCGCCGACCTCCAAACCGTCCGGAGAGCCCAGCCACCAAGTGGCGTCGCTCTCCATGCCGTAGGGCTTCCAGATCTTTTCCGAGAGGTAGTCGGCAAGGTTCTTGCCTGTCGCCGCATGGACGAGGGCGGCGGCCATCGACGTCTCGCCGGTCGAGTAGTTCCAGGCGGCTCCCGGTTCGTGCGCCTTGGGCAGCGAGGCCATGTACGTCACGATCGCGCCGGGCTTCTGGGCGATCTGCAGGTCGAGCATATGCCGGCGGTCGGAGGTCGGGTCGGTATAGGTCTCGCTCCACTTCACGCCCGAACTCATGGTGAGAAGCTCCGCCACCGTCACCGGCCCGTAGGCACTGCCCTTGAGCTGCGGCAGGTATTTTTCGAGGCGATCGTCGATGCTGGCGATATCGCCATCCTTGATCGCGGCGGCGATCAGCGTCGAGGTCATGGACTTGGCCACCGACATCGACATCCAGCGGGTCTGCCGGTCGTTGCCGAGCTCGTAGTCCTCGAACTTGATCTTGCCGTCCTTCAGGACGATCAGCCCGGCGACGCGGTTGACCGACATGGTCTCGTAGAGATCGTGGCTCTTGTCACCGATCTTGAAGCTCAGGTCCTTGAACGTCGGGTCGAGGTCGAGCGGGAGCTCGCGCACCGTTCGGGCGTCCTTGCCCCCGGCCCGGATCGTGCGGGTCGGAAACAGCTTGTCGATATTGCGAAACGTCCGCGCCTGGATATCCGGCAACAGCTTGCCGTCATAGATCTGCCGGACGGTGCCGATGTCGACGTCGGCCGCAAGCGCCGCAACGGGCAGGGCGGCGAGGCCGAGTGATCCGGTGACGACTGCCGCAAGAAGGGTGAAGAACGCGGGATCGCGGGCGACATCTCTAAAGGTCATGCTGCGTCCTTGGGCTCGTTGGAATAGCGATGATTGATGCGGCAATGGGCTTGGCGAGGAAAACTCTGAACTGAAATGGAAGACTGGCAGAGCGGAAGGCCGCTTCCGAGAGGACCTGCGAGCATCATCGCGATTTGAGTGGATCCGTCCACTGTGACTTGAGCCCCGGTGCGATCTTGCCGGGGCGATCGGCGGCATATCGCGAAGCGGCCCTGCCAGCTTCCGCGATCTCGGCCACCACCGCCTTTGCAGACTGGATAATATCGAAATTCTCCAGCACCTGGAGAAACATTCGCGTCGACAATGTGTAGACCTCAGGGTGCTGATGTCCAATGGCTCCGTCGCCGAGAGGGGCGTCTTCGGAGAGAAGAAGAACGATTTCGTCGTGCGGCGGTGATGCGTTGATCCGCTGCAGCAGCCATGAAATGGAGGCGTCACCGATGCCTTTCGAGGGAAAGGTATCCTCTCCTTCGGCTTCCTGACGGACCGCATCCTCCCAGTCATCTAAAAGCGGCGTGTCGATGATCCTGTATGTCTTCCCATCGAACTGCTCGAACCACGAACCCAGCACGTTCGCGCCGATCTTGTCCGGAAATCGAAGACACTCTGCCTTGACGACGTCCGTCACGCGAACGCGCCGGGAAAACCGGTCAAGAAGGTCGAGTCGGCCGCATGCGGCC
>JBBSUS010000508.1:0-2817 GCA_038234195.1 Hyphomicrobiales bacterium
ATCGCCCGCATCGTCGACAGCGAGTGGGGCGCGCTCGACCCGTCGATCATGGGCCTCGGCCCGGTCGTTTCGACGGCGCCCCTCCTCAAGCGCCAGAACCTCGCCGTCTGCGATGTCGGTCTGTGGGAACTCAACGAAGCGTTCGCGGCCCAGGTGCTCGCCTGCGTCGAGGCGCTGGATATGCCAGAGATCGCCGACGGCGTTCTGGGTCTGGAGGGCAGGGGGGGGCGCATCGCGCATGATATCCTCAATGTCGACGGCGGGGCGATCTCGCTGGGTCATCCCGTCGGCACCAGCGGCAACCGCATCACGCTGCATCTCGCGAACGCCATGAAGCGCCTCGGCAAGACCCGCGGCATCGCCACCGAGTGCATCGGCGGCGGCCAAGGCGGCGCGATGCTGCTCGAAGCGGCCTGATCGAAGTCTCGATCCGAGGCAACCCGACGAACCAAACGACGAGAACCGATCCCATGGGAAAAATGCTCGACGCGCTGGCCGATCGCCGCCTGGAACTGGGCCCCGCCGCCCATGCCGAGCGAAGCGGCAATTTTCGTGTGGCGACCGACGACGATCGGGTGATGTGGATCGTCCTCGCCCGGCCCGACAAGGCTGTCAACACGGTCGACCGCTCGGTCATCGAGGAGCTTTCGGCCCTTGTCGACCGCATCGTCGCCGAAAGGCCCGCTGCGGTCGTGCTGCGTTCGGCCAAGCCCTCGGGCTTTGCGGCGGGCGCCGATATCCAGCAATTCGTCGGCGTCTCGACGGCCGACATCCGGTCGATGCTGGAACAGGCCCATGTCGTTCTCGACCGACTCTCCAAAGTCGAGACCAAGACCATTGCGGTGATTCACGGACACTGCCTCGGCGCGGGCCTGGAACTGGCGCTCGCCTGCGACATCCGCATCGCCGTTCCGGACTCGAGCCTCGGCTTTCCCGAGGTGATGCTGGGTCTGCATCCTGGCCTCGGCGGCACCTATCGCGCCACGGCCATCGCCGATCCGATCGAGGCGATGACGATGATGCTCACCGGCAAGCCGGTTCGGGCCAGGAAAGCCAAGGCGATCGGCCTCGTCGATGCGGTCGTGGAGGAGCGCCATGTCGCCGCCGCGGCCGAGGCCGCCCGTCTCGGCGACATCCAGCCCTCCGGCGGCAGTCTCAAGCGCACTGCCTTCGGTTTCCGCCCCGCCCGTGCGCTCGCCGCCAGCCAGATGCGCAAGCAGGCGGCCGAAAAGGCACCGAAAGCGCATTACCCCGCGCCCTACCGGCTGATCGACCTGTGGGAGGCCAATGGCGGCGATGCCAAGGCCATGCAGGCCGGCGAGACGGAGAACTTCGCCGAGCTGATCGAGACCGAGACCTCGCGCAATCTCGTGCGGGTGTTCTTCCTGCGCGAGACGATGAAGGGCCTGAGGAACGGACGATCCGGCATCCGCCGTGTCCACGTCATCGGTGCTGGCGCAATGGGCGGCGATATCGCCGCCTGGGCCGCCCGCGAGGGCTTCGAGGTTACGCTGGGCGACATCGACCCCAAGCCGATCGGCAAGGCGATGAAGGCCGCGACCAAGATGCTGACCGCGACGCTGAAAGACCCGATCCAAATCCGCGACGCGCTCGACCGGCTCACGCCCGACCCCGATGGTTTCGGCATTGCCCATGCCGATCTGGTCATCGAGGCGGCGCCCGAAAAGCTGGAACTGAAGCGTCGAATCTACGCCGAGATCGAACCGAGGCTGAAGGAGGGCGCGCTCCTCGCCACCAACACCTCCGCCCTGCCGCTCGACGATCTGGCCGCAGGTCTGGAGGATCCCTCGCGTCTCGTCGGCCTGCACTTCTTCAACCCGGTGTCGCGCATGCAACTGATCGAGATCGTGCGCCACGACAGGATCAACCCCGAGACCGAGCGTCGCGCCACCGCCTTTGCGGTCGAGCTTTCGCGCCTGCCTGCGCCGGTCAGCTCAAGACCCGGATTCCTCGTCAACCGTTCGCTGACGCCGTACATGGCCGAGGCGTTGATCATGGTCGACGAGGGCATCCCGAAGGAGCGTATCGACCATGTCGCCGAAGCCTTCGGCATGCCCATGGGGCCCGTGGAACTGGCCGATCAGGTCGGCCTCGACATCGCCCTCGATGTCTCCAATTCCCTGCGCGACCGCCTCGGCGGTGACAACCCGCCGAACCCGGATTGGCTCGAAACGCTGGTCTCCGAAGGCAAGCTCGGCCGAAAGACCGGCGCGGGCCTTTACGAGTACGACAGTGACGGCAAGCCGAAGAAGAAGAAGATCGAGCAACTGCCCGATGACGCGCCCGGGGCTGCTGTTCCCGATGCGGACATCCTCGACCGCCTGCTCATGCCGATGCTGAACGCCGTGGTCGCCTGCCTGCGCGAGGGCGTCGTCGACAGCGAAGACATCGCCGACGGTGCGATGATCTTCGGCACCGGCTTTGCACCTTTTCGCGGCGGTCCCCTGCGTTATGCGAAGACGCGTGGGGTCGAGGAGATCACCACGAGGATGCGGGCGCTTGCCGAGAAGCACGGCGACCGGTTCGCGCCGGACGAGGGGTGGGAAAGGTTGAAAGGCTGATCGGTCAAGCTCCACAACGCATTTCGGTGCGATCACCTTCACCAATCTCGATTTCGAATGTGCTTGTCGATATGGTTATGTCTGCCAAACCGAATGAGGATTGACGATGGACGATCATCTTGATCTCGGGCCCCGGCTGGAAACGGTCGTAAATCAGCTTGTTTCCGATGGACGCTACGGTTCGCGTGATGACGTATTGCGCGAAGGCGTGAAGCTGATCGAAGAGCGCGAAAAG
>JBBSUS010000509.1:0-2809 GCA_038234195.1 Hyphomicrobiales bacterium
AAAGCCCAACTCCGGCAGGCGTCTCGCCATCAGATCGCGATTGGCAATGTAGCCTGACTTGACCCGATCGAGCTCTTCGGTCCCGTCGAAGGCCGCCATCGCCGCGACCTGCGAAAGCTCCGGTGCCGATATGTAGAGGCTCTGCCCGATCCGCTCGGCGGCGCGTTGCAGCCCCTGAGGCAGCACCAGCCAACCGATGCGCCAACCGGTCATGCAGTAATATTTGGAGAAGGAATTGACGACGATCGGCTGATCGGAAAAGGCGAGTGCCGTTTCCGCCGGCTCGGCATAGGCGAGGCCGTGATAGATTTCGTCTGAGATGAAACAAATCCCGTTCGCGTCGGCATAGTTGACGAGCCGCTCCAGTTCGCCTGCGGGCGTCACCGTCCCGGTTGGATTGGCCGGACTTGCGACGAGGACGCCCTGCACCGCTTCGGTTTCGTGGGCGAGTGCCAGATGATCTGCGGTAAACACGTAGGCGGACGACGCATCGACCGGAATCTCCACCGGAACCAGCCCGAGCGCCTTGAGGATGTTTCGGTAGGCCGGATAACCCGGTGCCGCGATCGCGATGCGGTCGCCTGGGTCGAAGGCCGAGAGAAAGGCGAGGTTGAAGCCGGCCGAGGATCCGGTCGTCACCATGATCCGATCCGGTGAGACAGGTTGACCATAGGTCTCGGCATAATGCCGGGCGATGCGCGTGCGCAGATCGGCGCGGCCAGCGGCATCCGTGTAGGCCACGCGGCCATGGTCGAGCATCCGCCGTGCCGCGTTGAGCGCCGAGGCGGGTGCCGGTGCTGCGGGCTGTCCGACGGCGAGCGACAACACCTTCTCGCCGCGTGCGATCATTCGGTTGGCCTCGGCGAGAACGTCCATGGCGCGAAACGGATCGATTTCGGATCTTTGCGATGCCGCAATCGTGAAGCGCGGAGCGCCATCGACCCGCTTCACATGCCGAAGATTTGCCGAATTGGACACGAATAAACTCCTCGAGATGGTCCCCGAAAACGCCGTCGTCGGCAAACGGGCAGATTCGATGCCGCAGCCGAGATGGCACACCGCAGGCAGCCCATACAATCGCCGTCGATGATGGGCATTCCAAGGTAAGCCGCCATTTCACTGACGTTGCGAGCACGACGGGCGGTCTTTGATCACCGTTCGGCGCACACCACGGCTCCCGTCTTCTCACAAAGGTGTTGCGTGAACGCGGTTCCAAGGCGTCCGCGATCGCGATAGACCGGGCCGGTAAACGGCGCAGCCGCCCGATCCTGGATTGCCGTGATGGGCCAGTTTGTACCGAGCATCAGATCTGGAGCAAGGAAAAGCGGGATGCGCGACCAGCCCAAGACGAGATGATGACAGGGGAAGTTATGGCCATCACTGCGCGAACGACATTCCAGTCGTATGCCCTATTGCGAGCCATTCGGGTTGCCCGTGGATTGATGCGCCATGTGGTGTCAGGGGCGGTCGCACTCTCCCTCGCGTTCGCGCCGACTCTTGCCCACGCGGCATCGAATGAAAAGACATCGCTGCCCGTCGTGCGGGATGCCGAGATCGAGGCGCTGATCGCCGATTACACCCGGCCGATCCTCAAGGTCGCAGGCCTTTCTCGTGCCGGTATCGAGGTGGTCCTTGTCAATTCGTCCGACTTCAACGCCTTTGTCGCGGGGCGCCGCATCGTGGTCAACACCGGTGCCCTCACCCAGACGGCGACGCCAAACGAATTGATCGGCGTGCTCGCCCACGAGATCGGGCATCTGGCAGGCGGCCATCAGCAAAGGCTGCGCGAGCAATTGGATCGCGCCAAGACGGTGGCGATGGTCGCGGGCCTCCTCGGGGCAGGCGTCGCCGTGGCGGGCGCCGCTGCGGGCTCACCCAACACGGCGCGGGCCGGCGCCGGCCTGATGGCCGGCGGTGGCGGTGTCGCAGTGCGCCGCCTGCTGAGTTATCAGCGCGGCGAGGAGGCGACGGCCGACCGCTCGGCGCTAATCTATCTGCAAAAGACGGGACAGTCCGGAAAGGGGCTCATCGACACCTTCCGCACACTCGATCGCAACACCCTGTTTTCACGCGGCGGCAGCAGCTACCTGTCGTCCCATCCGGCGCCGCAGGATCGCATTTCGGCCCTCATTTCCGCGGCCCGGGATAGCCCCTACTACAATCGCAGCGATCCGCCTGCTCTGCAGGAGCGCCACGACATGGCCCGCGCCAAGATTGCAGCTTATGGCGGCGGCGCATCCGACGTGCGCCGGCTGTTTGCTCGCGCTCCGCGCTCGAAAGCCGCACTCTATGGCGACGCCATCGCAACCTATCTCGCAGGCTCGACGACGTTGGCCCTGTCGAAGATGGACGCACTGATCGCTTCGGAGCCGAACAATCCCTGGTTCCACGAGATGCGCGGCCAGATTCTGATGGACGCGGGCAGAGCCCGCGAGTCGGCCAGTGCTTTCGCAAAGGCGGACAAGCTCGACCGCAGCAATTCTGGGATCCTGAAAGCTGAGATCGGCCAGGCGATGGTCACTGGCGGCGACGCATCGAAGATGCAAAGGGCCGTCGCGCTGATCGAGGCCGGTCTTCAATCGGATCCGTTGAATTTCACCGCCTATCGCTTTCTTGCCATGGGTTATGGCAAACTCGGCGACGTCGGGCGTGCCCAGCTCGCAACGGCCGAAGGCTATTGGCAGTCGGGCTCCTATGGCGAGGCGAAGGTTTTCGCCATGCGGGCGCGCCAGTCGTTGAGACCGGGAACCCCGGCCGCTCGACGAGCCCAGGACATTATCGCCACTTCCGCACGCTGATCGCCCAGTTC
>JBBSUS010000510.1:0-2808 GCA_038234195.1 Hyphomicrobiales bacterium
CAGAAGCCGCGGCTCCTGGAAGACGGCGGCCATGCGGCTGCGGTCGCCGGGCAGGCGGACATGGCCGGAAAAGTCCGTGTCGAGGCCAAGAACGATCCGCAGCGTCGTCGTCTTGCCGCAGCCGGACGGACCGATCAGGGTCGTGAAACTGCCGGCCGGGGCGGTTAAGGCAATTCGCTCGACCGCCATCACGGTGTCGCCCGCCGCCGAGCGGAAGGCCTTTTGCTCGATGAGAATGTCGAGCGCCGCATGGGCAACGGTTTTGTCGCTGCCTTTGCTGTGTGCGGCGCGCGTCTCGACGACCGGGTCGCAGGAAATCGCGCTCTCCCTTGGGCCTTTGTCCTTCATCACGTCAGGCCGCACGGCGGCGCCAGCGGGTGGCATGAGCTTCGAGGGGCTGGACAATGAAGAACTCGATCAGGAGCATGACGGCGACGAAGGCCAGCGTGTAGGCCAGGATCGCGGCGACGTCGAAGAGTTGAAAGTACAGATTGATCTCGAAGCCGACGCCGTTCGAGCGACCGAGCAGTTCGACGACGAGGGCGATCTTCCAGATCAGCGCGAGGCCAGAGCGCGAGGCAGCGGCAAAGTAGGGCTGAAGCTGTGGCAGCACGACCTCGCGCAGGCGCTTCCACCGCCCGAAGCGATAGACCGACGCCATCTCGTCGAGGTCGCGGTCGAGGGAGCGCGCGCCTTCGCGCAGGGTCACGACGACATTGGGGATCTTGTTGACGGCGATTGCGCCGATCGCTGCCGCTTCGTTGAGGCCGAACCAGATATAGGCCAGGACGATTACCACCAGCGCGGGGACGTTGAGGAAAAGGATCAGCCAGGGATCGAAGAAGCGGTCGGCCTCGCGGTTCATGCCCAGGGCGATGCCGATCGCCGAACCGATCGTCATGGCGAGCACGAAGGCGCAGACGACGCGGTAGAGCGTCATGCCGAGGTTGAAGAAGAGTTCGCCGGTCACCGCATCGCGCCAGAACGCGGCGGCGACGGCTGGCGGCGAAGGCAGGACACGGCTATCGGCAAGGATCGCGGCAGCCCACCAAAGGGCCAACAGGCCGGCGATCGAGACGACGGTCAGTGCCGCCGGCCCGAAGCGGGTGACGCGGCGGCGTCGTTTGTCCGAACGTTGCCGGTCGGCGTCGAGGCGGCGAAGAACCGCTGTCTCGGCCTCGATTTCCAGAGCCATCCTCTTCACTTGCCTTGGGCCGTGCCGGCTCCAGCCCCTGCACGGGCGTCCGGTCCCATCCAGTAGGTGCCCTCGACGAGGGTGTTGGACGGCCCCACCAGCTTTTCGCCGCCGATGCCGGCAAGGAGCCCGTAAAGGGTTTCTGCGTCCTTCTTCTCGGCGGCGGCACTGCGGGTCGGGATGCCCTCTCGATAACGGTGGCGCAGGGTCGTCAGAGTCTTGTCGTCCTCGGCCCTCGTCAGTGGGCGCAGCTTTTGCCATTCGGCGTCGGAGGTCTTCAGCAGGTCATTTGTGGCTGCATCGGCAGCAAGAAAGCCTTCGATCGCTGTTGGATGGTCCTCGGCGAAGCTGTCGCGGAACGTCCAGCCGATTGCCGCCACAGGGCCCGTGGTGCCCATCTTCATCGCCGCTTCGGTGCCGGAGAGCAGGGTCCTGAACCCCTTGGCTTCGAGGCGTGCGGCGTAGTGCCAATAGTCGAGAACAGCATCGAGTTCGCCGGACTCGGCCTTGGCTCCGAGCAGCGGCGGTGCGGCGTAGACGATGTCGTTTTCGGCGGCGAGGTCGAGACCATCCTGCTTCTTGGCAAGCGCCTGAATGAGCAGCCAGTTCTTGTCGAGCGGACCGCCCGCGACGCCGAACGTCTTGCCTTTCAGGTCAGCGAGGCTTTCGATCTTGCTGTTTGCCGGCACCATGATCGAGCCGACGGACGTGGAATAGGGTGCGAAGGTGTAGTCTGCGCCGGTTGCACGCTGGCGGGAGACCCAGAGCCAGTCGGAGACGATCATGTCGACGGCGCCGGCCTGCAGCGCGACATTGGAGGCCGCTTCGCCGGCGAAGGGGACGATCTCGACGGCGACGCCGTTCTTCCTGTCGAGACCATTGCGGGTCATCGCGTCGAGTTCCCAATTGACCGTGCCGTATTGCAGGACACCGATGCGAATCGGCACCGGCGTCCGGGCCTCTTGGGCCTGAGCGTCCGCGATGGCCGATGTGGCGAACGTCATGACAGCGAGTGCGGCCACGATGCCGCAGGCTCTTTGCAGAAATCTCATGACTGGAGATCCTCCCAAATCGTCCAACAACACGGTGCCCTGATGGGACGCGATATAGCAGGGTGTCTCGGGGGCGTCACGAAATCGGCTCGCGATCATTGATCACAGTGCGATGACGGGAGAAAGTCCCATCGCCTCACGCGGGGACACGATCACGAGCGCGCGTCGATCGCCTCGGCGATCGTGTCGGCGCTCTTCAGAAGCCTGACGATGACCGGCACGGCGAGTGCGAGGATGTTTCTGTCCTGGCCACGCGCCCATTGCGCCTCGCGGACCTCCTCGACGATGGCGCCGATTGCCGGAATGAAGCGGATCGCCAGCGAGATGGCGAGGCCGATCTTTTCCACGTCGATGCCGAGGCGCCCAAGCGGTGACAGGATTTTTTCGATCACCGCGACGAGATCTGCCGTTCGGGTCGTCAGTGTCACCAGCGATGCCGCCAGGATCAGGGCGGCAAAGCGCAGGACGAGGAGCAAGCCGGTCGCGACGTCCGTCAGGAAGACCTGGGCGACGAAAAGGATCGCAAGGATCCAGAGTGCGGGGCGGATTTGCGCGACGGCC
>JBBSUS010000511.1:0-2807 GCA_038234195.1 Hyphomicrobiales bacterium
ACAATCGTCGTGACAGGCGGCAGCAGCGATGCGGGCCCTGAAGCGCGTCACCGTCTCGGGAGGACCTGCATGAACAAAACGAAGCGCAACCTGATCGCCATCCCGTTGAAGTCGTCACTTCTGCCGGCCGTGGCCTTGGCACTCGGCCTCTCGGCGACGCCGGCGTTCGCCTACAAGATCTTCGTCACGAACGAGAAGGGCAACGAAATCACGGTCATCGATTCCGATGGCTTCAAGGTGACGGACACCTTCCGGGCCGGCCAGAGGCCGCGCGGCATCGTCGTCTCGCCCGATCAGACCAAGCTCTACGTCTGCACCAGCGACGACGATACGATCACCGTGTTCGATACGAAAACCTACAAGAAGCTGGGTATCCTGCCCTCGGGTCCGGATCCGGAGCTTCTGGCGATTTCTCCCGATGGCAAATACCTTTACGCGGCGAATGAGGACGACAATCTCGTCACCGCCATCGATCTCGGTACGGGCCAGCGACTGGCGGAAATTCCTGTCGGCGTCGAGCCTGAAGGAATGGCGGTCTCGCCTGATGGCCAGACGATCGTAAACACCTCCGAAACGACGTCGATGGCGCATTTCATCGACAAGGACAGCCAGCAGATCACCGCCAATGTCCTCGTCGACACACGGCCGCGCTGGGCCGCGTTCAAGGCGGACAGTTCCGAGGTCTGGGTGTCCTCGGAGATCGGCGGCACGGTGAAGGTCATCGACTTCAAGACCAAGGCCGTCACGCACACGATCAACTTCAAGATTCCTGGAATCCGCCCCGAGGCCATTCAGGCGGTTGGCATCGCGCTGACCAAGGACGGCTCCAAGGCCTACGTCGCTCTTGGCCCCGCCAACCGCGTCGCCGTCGTCGACGCCAAGACCTACGAGGTGAAGGACTATCTCCTGGTCGGCCAGCGGGTCTGGCACTTCGCGTTCTCGCCGGATGAAAAATATCTCTTCACCACCAACGGGATTTCCAACGACGTCTCGATCATCGACGTCGCCGACGACAAGGTGATCAAGTCGGTGCAGGTCGGCCAACAGCCTTGGGGCGCGGCGGTCGCAGACGTCAAATAGACCATCAAGCACACACCGGCGGATCGAGACGCGCTTGGAGGGCGCAACGTCGGACAATTTCTGAACGGGAGGACACCCTCATGAAAACGATCTGGCTGTCGCTGATGGCGGCGACCCTGGCCTTTGCGCCGATTACGATCGCGGCGGCGCAGGATGCCGCGAAGCCGCAGGCATCCGACGACGCCCAGAAGAGCGGCGATGCTGGCGATGACGATGAAGCGCCGAAGGCGTCGTCAGCCGATACGGCCATTCAGGACAAGGCCGTCGAAGCCGCCTCGAAGATGGCGATGATGCCGGCCAACGCACTGTCCGGGGACCAACTCGGTCTTCCCGCGGTTACCCTGACCAGTGTGACGCTTCCTCCGCTGGTGCTCGGCGAAGACGGCAACGACTTTGCCGTCAGCCGCAACGACTACGTGCTTCGCGCCGGCCAGTCCTACCATTTCGACGTCACCTCCGCCGGTGGTCTCGAATACAAGTTCCAGGCGTCGGATTTCTTCCGCAACATCTGGCTCGACGAGATCGTCATCGATGATCTGGAGGTGCATATGGCGGGCGCCCCCGCCTGGCTCGAATTCGACGACAAGGGGACCGTGTCGCTGCACTTCAAGGCCATCACGCCCGGCCGCTACGACTGGCATGTCGGCGACGCCAAGGGCGGCAAGGAGATGAAGGGGACGATCACGATCGTGCGCTGAGGCGAGACATCGAAGCGGCGGGCCGACCGGTCGAGATCCGGCCCGTCCTCGACTTTCGCCGAACGGGCTATTGCGTGGGCGCGTCCCTCGGCTGCACTAGAATGATGTCAGGCCGGGGCGATCGAGAATGCCCCGATCCTCGACCTCGACACGCGCAAGCGAGACGGACCTGACGATGAACGACGAACCGGCGGCGCTTTCCATCGAAGCCGTCAGCCATTCCTACGGCAGCCGCAAGGCGCTGGACGATGTGTCGTTCAGCGTGCCGCAGGGCTCGTTCACCGCTCTGCTCGGGCCGAACGGCGCCGGCAAGTCGACGCTGTTCTCGCTGATCACCCGACTGTTCAACGTGCGCGACGGATCGATCTCGATCCTCGGCTGGCGGTTGCGGGGCGAGTCCGGCGAGGCCTTGCGTCGCCTTGGTGTCGTCTTCCAGGCCCGCACGCTCGACCTCGACCTGTCGATCGACCAGAATCTCACCTATCACGCTTCGCTGCATGGCATCGGCGCGCGGGCCGCCAAGGCCCGCAGCCGCGAGCTTCTCAAGGGCTCCGACCTCTACGACCGCCTCGGCGAAAAGGCCCGCAACCTTTCGGGTGGCCAGTTGCGCCGTATCGAGATCATTCGCGCCTTCATGCACCGGCCGCGGCTGATCCTGCTCGACGAGCCGACCGTCGGTCTCGACATCCGCTCGCGCGCCGAGATCGTCGCCGAAGTGCGGCGGCTGGTGAAGGACGAGGGCGTCAGCGTCTTGTGGGCGACCCATCTCATCGACGAGATCGACGATAGCGACCGGGTCGTCGTCCTGCACCACGGCAAGGTGCTGGCCGAAGGCCGTGTGCCCGACATCGTCGAGGCCGAGAGCGCCGGCTCGATCCGCGATGCCTTCACCCGCCTCACAGGACTTTCGACGAACGGTCTCGCCTCCCGCAAACCCGAGCTGGAGACGGTCACGTGAGCCTTTCGATCCCCACCGCCGAACGGGCCGCAAAGACTGGGGGCGACGAGCGCCGCGGCTTCGGCTTTTCG
>JBBSUS010000512.1:0-2804 GCA_038234195.1 Hyphomicrobiales bacterium
AGCAATGGGAAAACGCGCCATCTTTAAACCAGTTCAATTCCCGTATCGAAATTTTACTTGATGTGATCGCAGTCACGCGTGGACCGCTCGTCTGTTCGTCAGGGCCATTTGACCACAGGCGGCATGGAGGAGAGGATCGAGGCGACGTTGCCGCCGGTCTTCAGGCCGAACAGCGTGCCCCGGTCGTAGAGGAGATTGTATTCGACGTAGCGTCCGCGCCGGATCAACTGTTCTTCGCGGTCGGCGTCGGTGAACGGCTGTGTCACATTCTGCCGCACGATGTGCGGATAGACCACCAGAAACGCCTTGCCGACATCACGCGTGAAGGCAAAATCCGCGTCCCATCCGCCGGCGTCGTCGGGCGAATGCAGCCAATCGTAGAAGATGCCGCCGACACCGCGCGCCTCGTTGCGATGGGGAATGTAGAAATACTCGTCGCACCAGGCCTTGAAGCGCGGATAGTCGGCCACCTTGCCGTGGCGTTCGCAGGCAAACTGCAGGGCGCGGTGGAAGGCCTGGGTGTCGCGGTCATCGTCAGTGCGCCGCCGATCCAGTGTCGGCGTCAGATCTGCGCCGCCGCCGAACCATTGCCGGCTCGTGACCACCATGCGGGTGTTCATGTGGACGGCCGGCACGTTCGGATTGTGCAGGTGCGCGATCAGCGAGATGCCGGAGGCCCAGAAGGTCGGGTCCTCCTCGGCGCCGGGAATCTGCTTGCGGAACTCCGGCGAGAATTCGCCATGGACGGTTGAGGTGTGAACGCCGATCTTCTCGAAGACGCGGCCCTTCATCATCGACATGACGCCACCACCGCCGTCGTTCTCGCGCGACCATTCCGTGCGTTCGAAACGGCCGGCGGACAGGCCTGTCTCGCCGCCATGCTGCGCCTCAATCTGTTCGAAGCTCAGGCAAAGCTGGTCGCGCAGGCTTTCGAACCACGCCCGCGCCGTCGCCTTCTTGGTTTCGATGTCCGCGGGAAGCCCCTCGGGCAGGTTCGGCCGTTCCATGCGCTGTGCACCCTATGATGGGCAACCGGCAGAAACGCCGAGGTCGCCGTCGTCGATGTCACCGCCAGCCACGGCCCGCGCGGTTCGCTGTGACGTTCCTCTCGACCATCGTCCATGCCATCGCAAAGCGCCATGCGCAACGGTGTTGCCCCATGCGTTCCCCTCGACGCGCCGCCGCGGCGAGATGGCGTGCCACGTCGGGAATAAGATGATTCGCAAAACCACCTGAACCCGATTATCTTTAAGGGGACGGTCGCACTGCGGCCCATTCGAAACCAGGACGTGTGCCGATGTCCCGTCTCGTCAGACCGCCACTCGCCGGCCTTTCCCGCGAACTCAATCGCGCCCGAAAGGCAAAGGCCGAAGGCCGCGACAGCTTCGTACGCGAGACCTTCACCCTGCCGAGACCCGACGCCCGGGACAAGGCGCGCGAATGGTTCGAGCGCTACCCGAAGGCGGCCTACTGGACCCAGGTCGAAAGCTGGCGCGTGATCGACGGCGACGCAGTGGAATTTACGATGCGGCGGCTGCCGAGTGCGGATTGAGGGCTCCTCAGCGAAACGGAATGCACAATTCTGCTTCAGAATTCTCATCCTGCCGCTATAGACAGAAGACCGAGCCTGGGATGCAGTGGGGTGGGATGCAGAGGGTGGATCCGCCGCACCGGTGGTGGATTCGCCAGCCAAATCGCCACAGCTTGATGCTAAGCGTAGAGTGATGAGAGAAACGATTTTCGAACTGCGGCGACGATACCAACGGATCGCGCCGTTCTACGACCTGCTCGATCTGCCGTTCGAACTCGCACGATACAGGCTGATCAGACCTCTCCTTTTCGAAGGGCTCTCCGGACGCATTCTTGATGCTGGCGTCGGTACCGGCAGGAATATGCCGTTTTATCCTATAGGCTCGCATGTCGTCGGCGTGGACATCAGCCCGGCCATGTTGCAACGGGCACAGCGCAGGATCAGGCGATCGCCTGCATCTGTCGAACTCAAGGAAATGAATGTCGCTCGCTTGCAATTTCCCGACGCTTCATTCGATGCGGCGGTAGCGACTTTTCTTTTCTGCACTCAGCCCAGTGAGCTTCAAGTCGCGGCATTGACGGAGCTCGGCCGCATCGTCAAAACCGGCGGCACGATCAGACTCCTGGACTATACCCAACCGAAGCGCGGTGTTCGCCGGGCCGTCACCAGATTCTGGCAGCCTTTTATTCAGTGGGCCTTTGGCGCGAGCTATGACCATCTGAATGAGCAATACATTGAGGACGCCGGCCTCGAACTTGCGAATTCCCGTTTTGTCGTTGCCGATCTGATCCGGTTAGTCGAACTCAAAACATTGCAATGACGATCACGCCGCCCGTATTTCACCATTCTGCTTGCAAGGACCAATCCTGGCTGCGTTCCCGCATCGCCGTGCAGGGACAAAAAGAGCAAGATGAGGGCGTGAAATGATGAATGATGGAATGATGAATTCCAGCTCTATGGGCTGGATGATGGGCGGAATGGGACTTGGCGGCCTGCTCGTTGTTGTCGTGCTCATTCTCGTGATCGCAGCCCTCATCAAATACGTACGATCTTGATCGAACGGTCGCACATTGAAACAGGATCATCGCATTTTGTTCATGCTCCGCTCCACCGCACCTGCCGCAGCGCCTCGCCTGCGGCCATGCCTGCGGAAACGGCGAGGTTCAGTGACCGGCCGCCGCCTTCCATGGGGATGTTGACGCGCGCATCGGATAGACCGTGCACCGTCTCCGGAACGCCGGCGCTCTCACGACCGAAGAGCAGGATGTCGTCC
>JBBSUS010000513.1:0-2797 GCA_038234195.1 Hyphomicrobiales bacterium
AAGCTTATCCCCATCGAGGCGGCTGGTACGGTGACCCATGCCGGCCCCATGGGCGGATACGGCAACATGGTCGAGATCGACCACGGTCATGGCGTGAGCACCCGCTACGGCCATATGTCGCGCATCGACGTTTCGGTCGGCGAGAAGCTCGAAAAGGGCGCCGCTATCGGCGCCGTCGGATCCACCGGACGCTCGACCGGACCGCATCTCCATTACGAGGTCCGCATCGACGGCCAGGCGATCGATCCGGCACGGTTCTACCGGATCAACGCGCGCATCGCATCGCTCGGCTAAGAATCGCCCAATCCCACACCGCATGAAAAAGCCGGCCAGAGCAGATGCCCTCGCCGGCTTTTTTGACATTTGGAATGAATAAGAATCCGCGTCGGGTTCAGTCGATGTCTTCGACGGCAACGTCTCCGCCATGCACGCGCTGCGCCAGCGCCGCTTCCATGAACTCATCGAGTTCGCCATCAAGAATGTCCTGCGGCGATGTCGATTCGATGCCGGTCCGCAGATCCTTGACCAACTGGTAGGGCTGCAGAACGTAGGACCGGATTTGATGGCCCCAGCCGATGTCGCTCTTCGACGCGGCTTCGGCGTTGGCGGCCGCCTCGCGCTTCTCCAGCTCGGCTTCGTAGAGCCGCGCGCGCAGCATGTTCCAGGCGGTCGCCCTGTTCTTGTGCTGGGAGCGTTCGGCCTGGCATTGCACGACGATACCCGACTCCAGATGGGTGATGCGAACCGCCGAATCGGTCGTGTTGACGTGCTGGCCGCCGGCGCCGGACGCACGATAAGTGTCGATACGCACGTCGCCTTCATTGACGTCGATGTCGATCGTGTCGTCGACGACGGGGTAGACCCAGACCGACGCGAAGGACGTATGCCGCCGCGCCGCGCTGTCGTAGGGGGAGATACGGACCAGACGATGAACCCCCGATTCGACCTTCATACGCCCATAGGCGTTATGCCCCTTGATCAGCAGGGTGGCCGACTTGATGCCCGCCTCTTCGCCGGCGTGCTCTTCCAACATCTCGATCTTGAATTTCGATCGGTCGGCCCAGCGCGTGTACATGCGCAAGAGCATCGAGGCCCAGTCCTGGCTCTCGGTGCCGCCGGCGCCCGAGTGCACCTCGACATAGGTGTCGTTCTGATCGGCCTCGCCGGACAGAAGCGTGTCGATCTGACGCCGATCCGTCTCGGCCTTGATCTCGCGAATCGCCGCCTCGGCCTCCTGGACGATTTCCGGGTCGTTCTCGTCCTCGCCCATGGCGATGAGTTCGATATTATCGGAAAGCGCCTGGTCGAGCCGCTTCACCGCGCCGATGGCGGTTTCGAGATGCTGGCGCTCCTGCATCATCTTCTGGGCTTCGGCCGCATCATTCCAGATGGAAGGATCTTCGGCCTTGTTGTTCAGGAGATCGAGGCGCCTGAGGGACGGTTCCCAGTCAAAGATGCCTCCTCAGCAGGCTTATGGCCTGCTTGATTTCGTCGACCAGATTTTCGATTTCGGCCCGCATGCCGCAATCTCCTCTTCATGCGCTGAAGTTTCGTGGAAGGCGGGTGCGAGCCGCCGTCAACGCGAAGGGCGGGTCTTGCGGCCCGCCCTTTTTTGACTGTCGGAACGTATAACCGGACGCCGCTGGCTTGGCTAGAACAGCCCGCCGGCCCCTTGGGTGATGGCCTGTTCGGCCTGTGTCGAAACCTGGCCGCTGCCGAGGCGACTGCCCGAGGCGACCTGATCGTCCCCGATGACGGTGTAGCTGTCGGATGGGCCGGTGCCGGGCTTGAACGCTTCGATGATGGCGTTTGGATCGCCCTGGCTGGCGCGCATGCCGGTCTTTCGATTGACGGCGATCAACTCCATGCCCTCGGGCACCTTGAAGTCGACGACCGGCGTGCCTGCCAGAGCGTCCTTCATATAGTCGACGAAGACCGGTGCGGCGGTGTTGCCGCCGGCTACGCCGCGGCCAAGGTTCGCCGGGGTGTCGTAGCCGATGTAGACGCCGGTCACGAGGTCCGGCGTGAATCCGACGAACCAGACGTCCTTTTCGTCGTTGGTCGTGCCGGTCTTGCCGGCGATCGGACGACCGAGCGCCTTGACCCTTGTCGCGGTGCCGCGCTGAACGACGCCTTCCATCATCGAGGTGATCTGGTAGGCGGTCATCGGATCCAGCACCTGATCGCGCTCGTCCTCGAGTTGCGGCTCGGGCTGCCCGTCATAGCTTTTGGCATTGCAGTTCGGGCATTTGCGCTGGTCGTGCTTGTAGATCGTGCGGCCGTAACGATCCTGGATTCGATCGATCAGCGACGGCTCGATCGAACGTCCACCATTGGCCAGGACCGCGTAAGCGGAAACGAGACGAAGAACGGTCGTTTCGCCCGCGCCCAGCGCCATCGGCAGATAAGGTGCAAGATGGTCGTAGATGCCGAAGCGCTCCGCATATTGCGCAACCAGCTTCATGCCCATGTCCTTGGCAAGACGCACCGTCATCAGGTTGCGGCTCTGCTCGATGCCACGGCGCAGTGTCGACGGACCGGCGCTGCCCTCGTTGCCGTAATTGGACGGTGACCAGATGCCGCCGTTGCCATCGGGCAGCGAGATCGGGGCGTCGAGGATGACCGAAGCCGGCGTATAGCCGTTGTCCAGCGCAGCAGAGTAGACGAAGGGTTTGAAGGAAGAACCCGGCTGGCGATAAGCCTGGCTGGCGCGATTGAACTCCGACTGCGCGAAGGAAAAGCCGCCGACCATTGCCAGGACGCGGCCGGTCTTCGGATCCATCGAGACCAGCGCGCC
>JBBSUS010000514.1:0-2795 GCA_038234195.1 Hyphomicrobiales bacterium
ATCTCCTCATCGTAGGACAGAGCCAGATGGATCGGACGCTTCAGGGCGGCCTTCTGCATCTCGGGAACGAGGCTCAACGCGATCGCCAGGAACGCCTTCATATCCGTTGTGCCACGGCCATAGAGGCGCTTGCCCTCGGCGCGAAGTTGGAACGGATCGCTCGACCAGACCTGCCCATCGGTCGGCACGACGTCGGTGTGACCCGACAAGACCACGCCGCCCTCGGACTTCGGGCCGATCGTGGCGAAGAGGCTGGCCTTGCGGCCATCCTGGTTCGGCACGCGAAACGACTCGACGCCACCACGCGTCAATTCTTCTTCGACGAAATCGATCAGCGACAGGTTGCTGTCCCTCGACACCGTGGGGAAGCCGACCAGCCTGTCCAGCATTTCTTCTGATGAACGTTCGGCGGTCACGGTACGGTCATCTCCCATACACTCGCTCGCCCACGCCGTGTTGCGCTCGGGCGCTAGCGTCTCAACATCCGACGGTGTCGGAAGCAGAATTCGGGTCGACAAACTGCCGACGAGCCGAACCGTCGACGCTGTTCAGGACCGAGTCAAGCTGCGATGCGCAGCAGATATGCGCGCGTAAAAACGAGGCATTGCAACCAGGTCGTCGGCAGCCAGGAATATGACGTCGCGTCCAATTGGCATTCCATGTCTGAAAGGCACTCATGGATTGCAATTTTGCGATCTCCGTTCGTCAGCTGACTTTACGAACGGCGCGCTGCTTTGCGGTAACCCATAGGCTTTCCATTTCATCGAGGCTCGCAGTCTCAAGACGGCCCCCGGATTTGCCGAGTTCCGTTTCGATGAAGCCGAATCGATCGCGGAACTTGCGCACGCAGCGGCGCAGCGCTTTCTCGGGATCGACCTCGTAATAGCGTGCGAGATTGACGACGCTGAACAGAAGATCGCCCAATTCGGCCTCCCGCTCGTCCGAGTCATCCGCCGCGACCGCCTGACGAAATTCTGCAATTTCCTCGTCGATCTTGCCATAGATCGGCGCCGGATCGTCCCAGTCGAAGCCGACCGTGGCGGCTTTCTTCTGCACCTTCAGCGCCAGCGTCAGGGCCGGAAAGGCGGACGGGATTTCGTCGAGCAAGCCTGTTTTTCCGGTGACGTTCGTCTTGGCGTGGCCTTCGAGCCCGACGCCTTGCATGGTTTCGCGCTGCATCTGGCGCTCGGCTTTCTCCTCGGCCTTGATGCGTTCCCACTGGCCCTTGGCGGAGCGCGCCGAACGCGCCTCGGCATCGCCGAAAACGTGAGGGTGGCGCCGGATCATCTTGGATGTGACCGTTTCGACAACGCTGCCGAAATCGAACAGCCCGGCCTCGGCGGCGAGTTGGGAATGGTAGACGACCTGTAGGAGTAGATCGCCGAGTTCCTCGCGCAGATCGATCGGGTCGTTGCGCTCGATGGCGTCAGCGACCTCATAGGCTTCCTCGACGGTGTAAGGCGCGATCGTCGAGAAATCCTGCTCGATGTCCCACGGACAACCGGTCTGTCTGTCGCGCAGCGCAACCATGATCTCGATGAGCCGCTGAATATCCTTGGAGGGTGTCATCCGTGATTCCTTGTCCAGGTCGCGCGACGGCGATTTGGCTCTCTCACGAGCGTCCGCGCCATCGGTATTGTGAAGAAGGGTGAGGGCGCCTGATACCCGATCGAGCCCATGCACGGACGATGTCGATTTGGAGAACCAGGTGAAGGACGAAAGCGGCGTCGCCAACGTGGCAATACGGCTTGACCTTGGGCTAGCAATCTCTTCACGGCGCCTCGATCATTAAGTTGCATAAGATAGATTATGGAACCAAAACATAATGGCAGCGATGCCAAAGGCTTGTGCTGCGTGGTTTGTCTTGGCAGAACTCTGGCCGTTCGACTTGCCACCCTCATGCCGATGCCAAACCGCGGCTCACCCAGGAAGCGTCCATTCCAGCGTCAGGCCGTCAAAGGCTGGCCGGACATGCGATGGGAGTTCGCTGCAAAGCCGGTCGTAGTCGAGCGGCGTGTGCATATGCGTCAAGGTTCCCTGCGGCACGCCAAGGCGTTCGATCCAGGCGAGCGACTGTTCAACTGACAGATGGCTTGGATGCGTCCGGTACTGTAGCGCATCGATTACGATGTGCGCGGCGCCAGCGATTGCGGCAATGGCAGGCTCAGGGAAATGACTCACATCGCTGCAATATGCCAAGGGCCCGATCCGGAAGCCCAGCGAATGGATCGAGCCGTGCACCTGGCGGAACGGCTCGAAGCGCAACGGACCGCCGGCACCTTCGATTGCAAATGTCTGGCCTTCGACGACGGGCACATGGCGTGCGATCGGTGGATATTCGCTGCCACTGGGCGTTTCGAAGCAATAGCGAAATGCTTCGAACACCCGAGCAAAAGTCGCCTCGTCGGCGTGAACGGGAATTTTCGTTTTCTGCAGCAGCATGAAGCCGCGCAGATCGTCGACCCCGTGAATGTGGTCTGCGTGCGCATGGGTGAGCACGACGCCATCGAGACGCGTTACCCGCGTCGACAGCATCTGATCGCGGAAATCGGGACCGCAATCGAGCGCCACGACCGTCTTTCCGTATACTCCGATCCGCTCGATCAACGCAGCACAACGGCGCCGTCGGTTCTTGGGATTTTGCGGATCGCACGCGCCCCAATCATTGCCAATGCGCGGCACACCCGGCGATGAGGAGCAGCCGAGAATGGTCAGGCGCAGGATGTTGTCGGCGGTTTTGGCCATATCAAATGCCGCGCGGATCGGCAATCTTTGAGAACAGTGCGAAGAAATTG
>JBBSUS010000515.1:0-2795 GCA_038234195.1 Hyphomicrobiales bacterium
CGGCCTCGGCCGCGTCGGTCTGGGCGGTGCGGTCGCCGATCGTCTGGCTTTGGCTGCGGTCGACGATGAGCGCGACAACGCTTTTGAGCGGATCGCGCTGCTCGCGCAGAACGACGGGGTTCATCAGCGCCAGGAGCAGCGCGGCGATCGCCAGCACGCGGATGACGGCGCCGCGCAGCCGCGCGACGACAAGTGCAAGCGCCAGAAACACCGCCGGCACCGCAAGGATCGCGATGACCGTCCAGGAAAAGAAGGGGGCAAAGTCGATCGACCAGGTCAAGGCCGTTCAACCTCCGAGCACCAGCGCTTCGGCGACAGGCGTTTCGATGCAAGCGGGCCGGAAGCTGGGTGCTTCATTGGCCGAGCCTTTCGAGAAGGGCCGGCACATGCACCTGATCGGCCTTGTAGTTGCCGGTGAGCACATACATCACGATGTTGACTCCCGCGCGATAGGCATATTCGCGTTGCGACGGATCGGCGCTGTCCGTCGGGAAGAGGAACAGCCCTTGGGCATCCACCGCCCAGGCGCTGGCGAAATCGTTCGACGTGATCATGATCGAGGAGACACCGTCGCCGCCGCGGGCCGGCCGTGCCGCGCCGTCGGATGATGGAACGAGGGATTCGACCCAGAGCTGGGAATTGTCGTGTCGGCCGGGAAAGTCGGTCAGGATGTAGAACGCTTTGGTCAAGACATGGTCGGCAGGCACTGGCTCGAGGGGTGGAATATTCAGGTCGGCGAGGATGTCGCGTAGCCGCGTCTGCCCTTCGGAGACCGCGCCGCCGGTGAGGCCCGACAGCGAATCGTCGGCGACGTCGAAAAGCACCGTGCCGCCCTCCTTCATATAGGCATCGACCCGGCTGATCGCGGCGTCTGTCGGCATCGGCGCCGATGCCGAGATCGGCCAGTAGAGCAGAGGATAGTAGGCAAGTTCGTCGGTTGAAATATCGACGCCCATCGGCTCGCCCGGCTCGAGCGCGGTCTTGGCGCTGATGAACTGCGACAAGCCGGACAGGCCCTCGCGCGAGATGTCGTCGACGGCCTGGTCGCCGGTGATAACATAGGCAAGATGGGTCTTTTCGGTCGCCTGGATGGCCTTTTCGATGTCGACCGGCGCCTTCTTGGCGGATGGCGGTGTTGCGGCGTTCGGAGCCGCCTTGCTTGGGGTCGCTGGACCCAGAGCCCCAGTGCCTGGGGTGGCCTGTGCCAACGCGGACGGGGGGCTGGTCTGGGCCAGGGTTTGGCCGGGCGATGCGAGGAGCAGCGTTGCCGCGGTGGCGAGCAGGAGGAGCGACGGCAAGGCCGCCTTGCCGCGGCCTGCGAACATCCCGCCGATGCGTGTTGCCGCGCCGTTCAACCAGAGCAGCGCCAGCGCGTCGAGGGCGAAGAGGACGAGCGCGGCGGCGAACAGCCAGGGCGACAGGTTCACGGCATCCTCGCCGCCAAAACCGCGCGCCTCGATCGGTGCGCCGAGGTCGAGCGTTGGCAGCGGCGCAAGCTTGGCGTCCACCGGGAGCAGGTTGTGGGCCACGTAACCCTCTTCGGTTCCGTAGAGGCCGGGCGGGTTCTCGATCGTCACCGGCTGCGAGACGCCGGTTGCGATCTTCAGCGGTTGCGCCTCGGCAGTCGGGCCGACGAGCCGGCCCTGGCCGTCGAGCAGCCGGTAGGGCGGCAGGCTTTCGGCGGCGGTTTGACCATCTGCCGTGTTGGGGCTGGCGCGCGATAGCGTCACGATCCGCCGCAGCATGTCGACGAAGGCGCCGGAGATCGGCAGGTTCGACCATGTGGCCTCGGCGGTGACGTGGAAAAGAACGATCGACCCGGCGCCGACCGTTTCGCCGGTAATCAGCGGCGTGCCATCGGCCAGACTTGCCCAGGTTTTCTGCGCCAGATCGGCTGACGGTTCGGCCAGGATCTGCTTGGTCACGGTCACGTCCTTGGGCACCGCGATGCCCGAAAGCGGACTTGTGTCCGGGATCGGCGCAATCTTCTGCGGCTCGGACCAGGACATAGCGCCGCCGAGCTGGCGTTCGCCCGTGCGCAGCCGCACCGGCACCAGGGGGTCGTCACCTGTCGTGGCGGCGAGACGCGGCCCTGCGAAGCGCACGAGATAGCCGCCGTCCTCTACGTATTTCTTGAGCGCGGCCGTCGCGTTCTGGGGGAGGACGCCGATGTCGGCGAGCATGATGACCGACGGTTTGCGGGCGATCAGTGCCGGGATCGACTCGGCGAGATCGGCGCTCTGTGGCCGGATCAGGTCGGCGAAGGGCTCCAGCGCCCGGCTGATATAATAAAGCGGCGACAGCAGCGGCTGGGCGAGATCGGAAGATTCCCCCGATACCAGCGCCACGCGACGCCGGCGGAACGAGTCGTCGACGAGGCGCACGGCGCCGGCGTTGGCGGCCGTCTCGACCTCCAGTCTGGCGATGTCGTTTCTCAGCTCGACGGGGATCGCAAAGCGCGCCTGCGCCGTGCCGGCGCCCTGCGCGAAGGCGAGCGGTGCCGTGCCGACCTCGCGGCTCTGGGTATCGACGGCACGCACGGTGAAACTGGCCGCCGGCGTACCGGCGCCGGAGACCGGCCGCACGGCGTCCACCAACAGCGCCTCGGTCGAATTGTCGGCGTGGGTCAGGCCGACGAGGCGGTCGACATTCGGGGCGTAGACGATGGCCTGCGATGCCGAGAGCGCGGCAAGACTGCGCGCAGCCTGTTGGGTTCCGTCCGTGTCGATGCCGTCGGACAGGATGGCGAGCGAGCCCGGCGCGTTGCCGGCGAGCGCCGTCGCCAGCCGCTCGGC
>JBBSUS010000516.1:0-2795 GCA_038234195.1 Hyphomicrobiales bacterium
AGAAGATGGCCGCCGGTCAGAAGGCCGATCATCAGTCGCTCGACCAGGGTGGTCCGACCGACGAGGCCCGCCTCGACGGCACGCTGCAGATCGCTCAGGGCATGAACGGGTCCGCTATGAGCGATATCGTTGCGCCCTGATGTGTCGTTGGCCGCCGTCGACCCCATCGTTCCGTGCCCGCCATCACCGGCAGCACGGGGGTCGACACCCGTCGAACCGTCCGGGTCGTCCGTGAGCTGGCGTTCGGTGCTGTTGCGAGCGGCATCCTGCATGGCATTCCACTTTCCGACCGATCGACGGTCAGCCGGCAAGTCGGCACCCGTCGATCTCTCCCATCTGACAGCGCCGATCCCAGAGTTGCCCCGGCCGGTCGTCGTCGCTTCCCGAAGGCGGGCGGTGCCAGCTCCCGTCTTCGAATGCGATTATGAGCCAAGAGCCTGGATATTGGTAGGGCTTGCTTGCCATGTCGGTTCGTTCAAATTGCCCGCCGGCCGCTGGCACGACGCATGCGCTGCGCTAGCTCAAGCGTAACAGGATCGTGGCCGCCGCGTCCCGGACGCTTGGTAACGCTTGCGCTTCCTGGACGGGCCAAACTCCGCGATCGCCAGCGAACCCAAAGAGAATTCCGAAAAGGACGAGAACCGACCCATGGCCTCATCAAAATCGGCCGCCGAACAGCTCGCCGACATCGACCACGACGAAAAACTGCCGAAAGGCGCGTATAGCGACCGCCTGGATGCGGCGCAGGCGCGGTTCAAGCGGCTGCACCAGGCCTATTATTTCGGCGGCCACAAGGCGGTCGTGGTGTTCGAGGGATACGACGCGGCCGGCAAGGGGGGCGCGATTCGCCGAATGAGCGAGGTGATGGACCCGCGCGGCTTCAAGGTCTGGCCGATCGCCGCGCCGAGCGAAGACGACCTGAAGCGACATTATCTCGCGCGCTTCTGGGAAAAACTGCCGGAAACCGGCCAGATCGCGGTGTTCGACCGTTCCTGGTACGGGCGCGTGCTGGTCGAACGGGTCGAAGGCTTTGCCTCCGAGCCGGAATGGCGGCGCGCCTATGAGGAGATCAACGCCTTCGAGAAGATGCTGGCCGATGCCGGCACGCATGTTGCCAAGCAGTTCCTCGTCGTCGATCGGGAGGAACAGCTGGAGCGGTTCGCCAAGCGGCTCAAGGATCCGCTGAAGCGCTGGAAGCTTTCGCCCGACGATTTCCGCAACCGCGGCAAATGGGACGCCTATCGCCGGGCGACCGAGGAGATGCTGGAGAAGACCGACACCGCACATGCGCCGTGGACGGTAATCGCCGGCGATCACAAGAAATATGCCCGCGTCGCGGCGCTCAATGCCGTTGCAGACCGGCTTGAGCTGGGCGTCGATCTGTCCCCGCCGCCGGTGGACCCGGAAATCGAGCGGTTGTTTCAGGCCGAAGCGAAGGGCTGAACCAGGCCGACGTGACCCATTGTCAGGGACGTGCCTCGTGCGCAGCTTGAACGGCAGCGATGGGCATTCTCTTCGGATTTGCCATTGCCCGTCGCGGCACCTGAGCGACCGGGGCTGGTTTCACGTGAATCGCGCCGTTTGGCATTCAACGCTGTCGCGCCGAAAGCTCCGCGAGGCCGGCCGCGATCTCCCGCCGGGCTGGCCCCGATGTCTCCGGACCGGGTCGTGAAGACTATCGCGAATACGGACACCGGGCCGGAGCGTCGTGCGGCCCGGTGTCCCTTCAGTTTCGCTCAAATACCGCGTGATCAGCGGTTGGCTGCGACGATCGATGCGATGATGCCGGTCGCGGCCGAGATCAGGACGTAGTCGTTGTCGACCCGCACCCAGCGCTCGCCATGAGGCGGCCGGCGCAGGCCGCGGTGGCTCCAGTCGGACACGACGCGGCCGCGATAGGCCGCCGGCACATGGCCGCCGCGGCGGTGCCAGTTGCGATCCCGCGCATGGCCGCCGCGCTTCTCCTTCACGACGGTGCGGGTCACGGTCTTGCCGCCGCGATGGGTGGTGGTCTCCTTCACCACCGTGCGGTGATCGCGCGGGGCGGCGAGGGCGGGCGCGGCGGAGACGAGCGGGGCAGCGACGGCCAGGCTGAGCGCGATGGCCAGCGGCTTGGTGAGGGATTTGAACATGATGATCTCCAGTCTTCTTTTGTTGTCCCTTGCGGATGCAGGAAGAACCGTCGGAGCCGCCGTACGATCCGGTTACGAAACGTATCGATTGTAACAAAGCCTTACGGTTGATCGCCCGGCGCGCTGTCACGTTGCCAAGGCTCGCCTCTCGCCGGCTCCTGCCTTCTGCATCTCGCCTCAGGCGATGTCGTGGGCCAATGGCAGCCGGATGGTCTGGTCGAGGCCTCCACCCCTGCGGTTGGCGACGATGATCGCACCGCCCGCCTGGTCGACGATCTCCTTGGCGATGGCCATGCCGAGCCCCGCGCCAGGCTTGAACTGGCGGCGGCCCGGATCGACCCGGAAGAACGGCTCGAAGGCGCGGCCGATCAAGTCCTCGGGAATGCCTGGGCCATCGTCGGCGATGATGACGATGGCCGCGTCCACGTCGCTCGCCAACGACACGCGGGCGCCGCCGCCATGGACGGCGGCGTTGTCGACGAGGTTGCGCAACGCCCGCTTGAGGGCGAGCGGCCGGGCGCGGGTGATCGGGCCGGACGAACCCGGCCCCATCGGGCCAGCGCTTGCCGTTTCCACCACGACGTCACGGCCGATCTCGACCAACTCGCCGGCAATCTCGCGGATCATCGGGCCGAGTGGCACGTCCTCGATTGAGGCCTCGTC
>JBBSUS010000517.1:0-2777 GCA_038234195.1 Hyphomicrobiales bacterium
CCCCAGCCACAGCCGATGTCGAGTGCCGACAAGTCCTTTCGGTCGAAATTCAGCTTGGCCGCGATGTGGCGCTTCTTGGCAAGTTGCGCCTCGTCGAGCCCGACATCCGGGTTTTCGAAATAGGCGCAGGAATATTGCCGGTCAACGTCGAGGAAGAGGTCGTAGAGTTCTGCCGAGAGGTCGTAGTGGTGCTTGACGTTCTTCCGCGCGCGCTGCGGCGTATTGTTCTGGATGAGACGGCGGTAGACGAGGCGCATTCTGTCGACGGCGCGCATCCAGGGTTCGGTGGCGGCGTCACCGCCGGCGTTCTGAAAAATCAGCGACAGCAATTCGAAGATTGAGCCTTCAAGGAGGTCGACACCGCCATTCATGTAGCATTCGCCGAACTTCAGCCCGGGATTGATCGCAACCGCGCGCTCCGCGGCTCTGGAATTGAATCGGAAATGTAAAAGTTTGCCGCATCCGTCACCCCACTGGGTCACAGTTCCGGAGGCGTCCGTCACGTTCAGGTTTCCGAAGCGAAAGAGGTGCTTGAGGTAGATTGAGAGAATCGGATTCATGGTCAACTTCTCCTGGCCATCGCCAAAAGAGCCGCGGCGGCCGGGGGGGCCGTCCGGTCATGTTTTCATAAGGTGTACTGCTCAATTGATTCTAATGGGCGTCTGCGCAATGAAAAGGGCCCCGCATCTGCGGAGCCCCAAATTTTTCCCTGTTTTCGCCACGAAAGCGGTTGGACGACGCCGACCGTCTCATTTCGTTGCGACGACCGATCCCTGGCTCACAGGGAACGGCCGTGAATATCCGGCTTAGTTGGCCGGCGTTACATTCTCTTCTTCCGAGGTGTCGCTGCTCTCGGCATCGGAGGTCACTGCCATGCTGTCGGCTTCAAGTTCGGCCTCGCCGTCGGTCTCCTCTTCGATGCCCTCCTCTTCCTCTTCGTCGACGCCGTAGATGGCGTCGGCGGAGGTCAGGTCCTCACCGCGCGATTGACGCTCGGCTTCGTCGCGCGAACGCGCAACGTTGATCGAAATCTCGACCGAGACTTCCGGGTGAAGGGCAATGCTGATCGCATGGAGACCGACGGTCTTGATCGGCTGGTTCAGCTCGATCTCGTTGCGGCCAACCTTGTAGCCGTCTGCAGCCAGCAACTCGGCGATGTCGCGGGTCGAGACCGAACCGTAGAGCTGCCCGGTTTCGCCGGCCTGACGCACAACGATGAAGATCTTGCCCTGAAGGGTCTCGCCAACGCCCTTGGCGTCGGACTTGCGCTCTTCGTTTCGGGCGACGAGCTGCGCCTTCTCCGACTCGAAACGGGCTTGGTTGGCAGCGTTGGCGCGTAGCGCCCGGCCGCTCGGCAAAAGGTAGTTACGGGCAAAGCCGTCGCGTACGCGAACGGTGTCGCCCATTTGGCCGAGCCTGGAAATGCGCTCAAGAAGAATGATGTCCATGGTGTGTTCCTTTCGGGATACGATTCAGCAAAGTCGAGGTTAAGGTTCAGATGGGTGAACCGGGTTTGCGCCGTCGCCGGCACGGTAGGTGTCGAAGATGCCGAGTGCCGCGAAGACGGCGATCGGGAAGGACAGGAGAAAGATTGCGGCGTAGCTGGAGAAAAGGATGATGCCGCGACCTGGTTTGCCGCGACTGCGGCGATGCAGTCCCGCAAGACCAACCAAAGTGAAGCCCATGGCGAGCCCGCCGACGACGACGTCGGCGAAGAGCGAAAGCGGCCCCGCCAGGAACAGCGACGCCGCCAGCGCGACCGCAAAAATAGGAAGGGCGAGGCGTGGCAGGCCGACGGCGCTCGGAAGGTCGTCCTTGGGCCGGGGAAGGCGCCCCGAGATGCGGGTCGCGGCAGCACCGAGATAGAGGCCAACGACAAGCGTCAGGACCAGGATCGCCGGTTGGACAAAGGGCACGAGCCCGACGACCAGTCGGGCGAGCTCGCGCAGTTGATCCGGATTGACGGTCTCCGCTTCGCCGCTGCTTTCGCGCAGGGCATCGACGATCGGTTGCACATAGGCTTGGGGGTCAAAGCCGAGCATCCAGCCGAGGAAACAGCAGGCAGCGATCGCCATGGCGGCGATGGCGGCCAGAATGCGTGGAATCGGATACCAGTCCAGCCTCGTCTTCTGGACCATCTGGATGACGCCTTCGCGTGCCGCTTGGCGGCGTTCGCTGAAAGGCTGCGGAACCCGATTGTCGTCGGTGACAGGATCGCGTCGCGCGACGTCTGGCCGTGCAAGACCTGCCAGATGGCCCGCCACCGCGACCGGCAATGCCATCGTAACCAGCAGCGTCAAAGCACTGGGGATCGATTGGGTCACGGCATAGATCGTGCCCGCGGCGACGAAGGCTGCCACGAAGCCGGCAACAGAGCCCCAGCCGAGGCTCGCGATAGCGATCGGAATCGGAGCCGCCAGCGCGAAACTGATCGCCGCAGTGGATTGATAGATCAGTCCGGCAAAGAGCAGCGCGCTTGCGAGACCCGCAACGGCTGCAATCAGAATGGTCGTGGGTTTCATCGTATTGTCGCTGTCCTGCCCGTGGCAGTTAGAGGCGTCGTTCGCCCCAACTCGGCTTGTAATTTTCTGTCCCGTCAGCCTCCGCGAGACATCGGCTTGAACTGCGTTCCGGGCGTCTCTTCTTGAGACGCCCGGAAAGGTTGTCAGTGTCAGCCACTCTAAACCCTGGCCGACCTACTTGATGACGTAGGGCAGGAGGCCAAGAAAGCGGGCGCGCTTGATCGCGTTGGCAAGCGCACGCTGGTTCTGCTGGGA
>JBBSUS010000518.1:0-2765 GCA_038234195.1 Hyphomicrobiales bacterium
CCCTTGTCGTCAGCGAATTTGGTGAAATCGAGCGAGCCCGGCACGGTCTTGGCCTCCTCAGCCTTCGTCCATTTGTCCCAGGTCTTCGACGAATAATTTCCGTTTGAGGTCACGAGGCCGGATTCGTAGGCCGAGTTGTCGAGGACGGTCTCGTCGAGGTCGAGTATCACCGCCACCGGCTTGTCACCGGCATCCTTCTGGTCGACGGCGCTGGCGCTCTTGTCGGCGATCGCGGCGTCGAGCCGCATCTGCGCGGACGCATAAACGGCAATCGCGTTGGCTTTGGCCTCGACGGATTTCTGCTGCCAGAGGGCCGCATTCAGGAGATCGTTTTGTGCGAACACGTCCTGCGACATGGGGCTACCGGGAGCGTTCGGTGCCGCCGCAGATGCACCCTCGGCGGCCCCGCTCGTCATCGGTGCGGCATCTGGCGCTGTGGCGCCTGCTGCAACCGCAGGCTTGGGTGAGTCCTGCGCAGCAACCCGCGAGGATGAGAAGAGCGTCAGACTCGCGCCGGCCAGCAGCAGTACGCCGGGGCAAACCGAGGTGGTCAGGCGACGGGCGATCGATATAGGCGACGACATGGGGCGCTCCTGCGGCTGGCGATGGCTTTCGCCGATAGTCTAACCGACGAGGTCCCGACGTCCAGCACAGGCCGCTGCTTGCCTGACGCAGTGCCGGCACAGTCCTTTGGCAGGTCAGCTGCAACCAGCCCAAGGGCCCGCGTCAACCTTGGTTCCGGTTGCGCGTTTCTCGGTTCAATGGCCGGAAAATTCCACCAGGGTTCTCACCTCGACGCCAAGCGCTTCGAGCTTCCTGCGCCCGCCGAGATCAGGCAGGTCGATGACGAAGCAGGCCGCGACGATCTCGGCACCGAGTTCGCGCAAAAGCTTCACCGCGCCTTCGGCCGTGCCGCCGGTTGCGATCAGATCATCTGTGAGCAGAACTCGTTCACCGGGCCGGATCGCGTCGCGGTGCATCTCCATCTCGTCGACGCCGTATTCCAGACTGTAGGCGACACGAACTGTCTCGTGCGGCAGCTTACCCTTCTTGCGAATGGGCACGAAACCGGAGCCGAGCTGATGGGATAGCGCGCCGCCGAGAATGAAGCCGCGCGCCTCGATACCCGCCACTTGATCGACCTGCGAACTGGTGAAAGGCGCGACCAGCGCATCGACCGCAGCACGGAAAGCCTCGCGATTCGACAGAAGCGTCGTGACGTCGCGAAACAGGATGCCGGGCTTGGGATAGTCCGGGATCGTGCGGATGGCGTCGGCGAACGGATAGTCGGCAGGCGCAAGAGTCGTAGCGGTTCTCGACATCACGCTCACGCGGCCTCACCGGTCTTGGTCTCAGCAGCGCTGCCGATCGTCTGGATCACCTCGAAGCCCTCGAATTCGGGATGGCCGGCATAGAGCGGCCGCGTGCCACCAGCGCTGCCATGAGCGGAACGGAAAGCCTCCGAACGCGTCCAGGCTTCGAACGCGTCGTGGCCGCGCCAGGTCGTGTGAGATGAATACAGCGTGTGATCATCCCGCTTCGGACCCTTCAGCATGTGGAACTCGACGAAGCCGGGCACCTGCTTCAGCTTGGAGTCCCTGTTCAGCCAGAGGGTCTCGAAATCCTCCTCGGCGCCGGGCAGCACCTTGAAGCGGTTCATGGCGATGAACATGGTCCTTGCCTCCATCGGTTGAACGTCTGGCGGGCACGATAACACCCGCATGATCGTGTGACGACCATCCGGCGTCGGGCCTGCCCGAAAAAGAACGGGAGCCCGAATGCCATCATCTCAGGGTGTGCGGCACGAAAAAGGGAGCCGAAGCTCCCTTAATCTGATGCCGGTCGGCACAACCCGTGATCAGTGCGGCGTTCCCGCCCAGACCCGTCGCTTGACCAGGAACAGCAGCCCGGCGAAGACGATCAGAAATACCATGACGACCATGCCCGTCGCCTTGCGCTCCACGAGATGCGGCTCTGCAGCCCACATCATGAACGCGGAAACGTCGCGGGAGTATTGGTCCTCCGTCTGCGGCGCGCCGTCGGTGTAATCGACCACACCATCGGAGAGTGGCGGCGGCATCTTCAGCGCGGGGCCGGAGATGAAATGCGGATTGTAGTAGGTCCCGGGCGGCACCTCGACACCGGCCGGCGCGTCCTCATAGCCGGTAACCAGCGCGTGGATGTAGTCCGGTCCGCCCTCTTCGTACTGGCCGAAGATGTCGAAGACGAATTGCGGGAAGCCTCGCTCCACCGCACGTGCCTTGGCCAGCAGCGAAAAGTCCGGCGGATGGCCACCGCCATTGGCCGCGGCCGCCGCTTCCGGGTTGGCGAAAGGCGCCGGGAAATGGTCGGACGGGATTCCGGGGCGGTCGAACATGTCACCGGCATCGTTCGGGCCGTCCTGCACCGTGTATTCGGCGGCAAAGGCCTTGATCTGGGCCGGGTTGTAGCCAAGATCGGCCAATGAACGGAACGCCACGAGATTCATCGAGTGGCAGGCCGAACAGACTTCCTTGTAGACCTTTAGGCCACGCTGCAACTGCGCGATATCCCAGTGACCAAAGGGACCGGCGAAGCTCCAGCTGAGCTCTTCCGGCTCCTTCAGCGGATAATGCGGCGTTTCTGCATGGCCTTCTTCGGCGGCCTTGCCAGCCGGTGCGGTCGCAGCCTTCGCCGCTTCGGCCGGCTTGTCGGTCGTCGGGCCCTGGCCATCCTGTGCCATGGCGACAGACAGCGGCGCAAAGGCGAAGCCGGCAGCGACGAGA
>JBBSUS010000519.1:0-2762 GCA_038234195.1 Hyphomicrobiales bacterium
ACGCACGGGGCCGCGGCGGGATTGAATGACTGTCCTTGACGCACAACACCGACGTTCCGGACCGTCCGAGGCGTCATAATTCGGAGAGAGCGGCGATGCAGCCCGTAGTCCATAGAGGTCAGGACGCACTCACGGCCTTGAGACGGATCATCCGCGCGACGGAATTCGGCGCCAAGCGCCTCGCACAGGAAACCGGGCTCACCAATTCGCAGATGATCGTCCTGCGACTGCTTGGCCAGAGCGAAGAGACACCAAGCGCGATTTCGGCACAGATCGGCCTGACCCAGGCCACCGTCACCGCACTCGTCGACAAGCTGGAGGAGCGCGCCCTCGTCGAGCGACGGCGGGGCAAAGACGACCGCCGCCAGGTGTGGATCACCCTCACAACGGCCGGCCGCGAACTTTTGGCTGGCATGCCCTCCAATCCACAAACCCTGTTCCAGAAGGCATTCGACGATCTCGCCGATTGGGAGCAGGCGATGATGGTGGCGACGCTGGAGCGGATCGCGACGATGCTGAACGCCGAGAGCATCCATGCCGGGCCGGTTCTGGAGCTCGGCGATCTCACCGAACCGGAAGAGCACGTGCCGGCTTGAGACGAAAAGTTCGAGCCATTCGCCTCCGTTCATCTTCTCCAGGCCGTCTCGCAATCGCGAATTCACATGGGCATGGGTTGGCCTGCGTCAAGACGTCCCGGGGCCGGCCTGAACCGGTGAACCTTGTGTCGAAACCGGAGCGTGCAAGGGCGACAAGGAAGACAGGTGGGCGCTTTGCGGCGATCACGGCTTTTCCTTCGGGGTCACTGCGGCGACTGTCGGCCGCTTCCCGCAGTGCGAAGGGGACCTATAATCCAATCATTGGTTTCGTCGGGCGGGCGCGGTGTAGCGTTCGCCAAGAACATTGATCGGACGGTGGTCGCACCGGGTCTAGCCGGGTCTCGCCGGGCCCTTGGCGCCCGCCCGACCACCCGCAGCGCATGGGATCGGTCCGCATGGATGACGCTTCGAACAAGCCCTTGCCGTCCGCGCAGACCGAGCAGGTCTCGGCCGGCGATGCGTCGAAGGCGCAATCGAATGAAGGGGCCGAGGGGCCTGATCGCGAACCGAACCCGCAGATGCAAGATACGCCGACCGGGAACTCCGCAGCCGCGAAGGCGCCGGATGAAAAGACTGACGACGCCCAGAAGCCCGGCGCCTCGCGCAAGCGAAAGATCACCATCGCCGTGGTGATCGTCGTCGTCGTTCTCGGCATCGTCGCGGGCATCGCCTACTATCTCTATTCCAGCCAGTACGTGACCACCGACGACGCCTTTGTCGACGGCGAGATCGTGCGGGTCGCGCCTCAGGTGTCGGGCAAGCTTGTCGAGATTCCCGTCACCGAGAACGCACACGTGAAGACCGGTGCCGTTTTGGCGAAGATCGACCCCCGCGAGGCGATGGCGACACTGGCGCTTCGCAAAGCCCAGTTCGACCAGGCCAGGGCCTCCGTTGCCCAGGCGGAAGCGCAGATCAGCCAGGCCCAGGCTCAGGTCGAACAGGCGAAAAGCACCTATGAGGGCGATCTCCAGAACGCCCGTAACGCCCGCACCCAAGCCGATCGATACCAGACGCTGTTTCAGAAGGCCGGTGCCAACGCGCTCTCCCAACAGACCCTCGACGACGCCAAGACAAAGGCGGATCAGGCCGAGGCGACGGCGGATGCCGCCAAGGTGGCGATCGCGAACGCAAAGGCCGGTGTCACTGCTGCGCAAGCGTCGCTGACAGCGGCCAAGGCCAATGTCGAAGCCCAGCAGGCGATGGTCGACTCGGCTAAGGTCGACGTCGATCATCTCACGGTCACCGCCTCGATCGACGGGCAGGTCGTGCAGAAGAACGTCAATCTCGGCTCCTACGTGCAGCCTGGCACGCAAATAATGGCGATCGTTCCGGAACAGCTGTACGTCACCGCCAACTACAAGGAAACGCAGCTCGGCGACATCAAGATCGGCGCACCGGTGGACCTGTCGGTCGACGCCTATCCGGGGATCGATTTCAAGGGAACGGTCCGCTCGATCCAGAACGGTGCCGGCCAGGCCTTCCAGCTGTTGCCGCCGCAGAACGCCACGGGCAACTACGTCAAGGTCGTGCAACGGGTGCCAGTGCGCATCTCGATCGACAGCCCGTCACCCGACCATTACGCGCTGGGCCCCGGCATGTCGGTCGTGCCCTCCATCCACATTCAGGACTGATCCATGTCGAGCGTCACCGCCGACGAAGCGCAAAAGGCCGAGCCGAGCCACGACCCCGCCCTGCCGCGCTCGGCGGGGGGACTCGGCGGCCCTTGGCTGATGACGGCGGTGGTGTCGATCGCGACGTTCATGGAAGTCCTCGACACTTCCATCGCCAATGTCGCGCTCGACCACATCTCCGGCAGTCTTGGCGTCGCCATCGACCAGGGCACCTGGATCGTCACCTGCTATCTCGTGGCCAACGCCATCGTCATTCCGATCTCGGGCTTTCTGTCCAAGGCGATCGGCCGCAAGCGCTATTTCCTGATCTCGATCGCGCTGTTCACCCTGTCTTCGCTGGTCTGCGCACTCTCGACCAGCCTTTCGATGCTGATCCTTGCCCGGGTGTTCCAGGGAATCGGCGGCGGCGGCCTGGCGCCGGTCGAGCAGTCGATGATCGCCGACAGCTTTCCCCCGGAAAAGCGAGGCCAGGCGTTTGCCGCCTTCGGCCTCGTGGTGGTCGTGGCGCCGATTGTCGGCCCGACCATCGGCGGCT
>JBBSUS010000520.1:0-2756 GCA_038234195.1 Hyphomicrobiales bacterium
GGACCACGCTCGTGAACGCGGCCAAAACGGAAGGCGGTCAGGCAGCTCTCATAGGCCAGTTGGTGTGGAATGAAGAGAAGCTGGCATGGTCGGCGAATTGGCGGCTTTACGCGAAGAATGCCAACTATCGATGGAAAATCGACGGAGTGAATTTCGACGGCGCTTATCGGGACGCAATTGGAAATACTGCCCAGATCCTTTCGGGTAATATCGAGAGCGATTCAGACGTTCGGGCCTTACCGTAAGAGCCTTGTGAAACTGAATCATGAATTCTGGTTCAAGTTTCACCTGGCCATGACTGTCCGCCTACGTCCTTCGTTCGGCTGAGGCGTGCCGTTCCGTTTTCCATCGGACTTGCCCACTTGCGTCGTGCCTGAAGTTGGCCGCGGCTGATCCGTCAAATCCCTTATCCACACCCTGACCCGACCATCGTTGAGGGCCGGGTTTTTTGCGTCCATGGTTGAGGTAGGCCGACAGGGCCCCGAATCGCGCTCCACGAGCCTCTGAGCGAGAGCCAGGCTTTCGTTACGGTAGAGTCTGACTATCGCGAAAAAGAGTCAGGCTATCGTGACGCCCGACATACACCTGTGTCGGGCGGACGCCGCTGCTGGCGGCCGAAATTTGACCAAACGATAAAAACTTTTGACGTCGGCGAATTTTGTGATCATTCTAATCTCGGCGCGGTGATGCGAGGGGCGGCTTGCAGCGGCCGGCGCCTGGATTAGGGAGAGATCGCCATGTCCGATGCCGGTTCGAGCCAGGATCGTTCGCTCGCGCGCCCCGACATTGCCGCCGGCCGGCTGGGCGCCGAGACGCTGGCGCGGAACTTCTCGGACATTCATCCGCCGCTTGACCGCCATGAGGCGCTGGTCGAGGCGGATCGCTGCTATTTCTGCTACGACGCGCCCTGCATGACGGCGTGTCCGACGTCGATCGACATTCCGCAATTCATCCGGGAAATCCAGTCCGGCAGCCCCAAGGCCGCGGCGACGACGATCCTGTCGTCGAACATACTGGGTGGTATGTGCGCGCGGGTTTGTCCGACCGAAACGCTGTGCGAAGAGGTCTGCGTGCGCGAGGTCGCCGAGGGCAAGCCGGTAAAAATCGGGCTGTTGCAGCGCTATGCCACCGACATACTGATGAGTACGGGCGTGCATCCTTTCCTGCGCGACGCCGACAGCGGCAAGCGGATCGCCGTCGTCGGCGCGGGCCCGGCAGGGCTCGCCTGCGCTCATCGGCTCGCCATGCTCGGTCACGCGGTCACGCTCTACGACGCGCGGCAAAAACCGGGCGGCCTCAACGAGTACGGCATCGCCGCCTACAAGGCGACGCAGGATTTCGCGCAAGCCGAGGTGGAATTCATTCTGTCCATTGGCGGAATCGAGCTCAAGACTGGTGCAGCGCTCGGTCGCGACATCCACCTTTCCGATCTGCGCCGCGATTTCGATGCCGTATTTCTCGGCATGGGCCTGACGGGCGTCAACGCGTTGGCCTCGGAAGGCGAGGACAGCGAGGGCAGCCACCATGCCGCATTGTGGATCGCCGATCTGCGGCAGACGGGCGATCTCGGGGTGCTGCCGGTCGGCCGTCGGGTGGTCGTCATCGGCGGCGGAATGACGGCGATCGACGCGGCGGTGCAGGCGAGGGCGCTGGGCGCCGAGGAGGTGACGATCGCTTATCGCCGTGGCCAGAACGCGATGAACGCCTCCGCCTACGAACAGGAGATCGCCCAGACTCGAGGCGTTTCGATCCGCACGCACCTGCAACCGAAGCGGATCCTGAGCGAAAACGGTCATGTGATCGGGATCGAGTTGGAACGGACCGCGATCGTGGATGGAAGGCTGTCGGGCACCGGCGAGACGGTGACGATCGAGGCGGATCAGGTGTTCAAGGCGATCGGCCAGAGCTTCGTCGGCGAGAGAACGCAGGCAGCCGACCACGCGGAAGGCGAGGGAGCGGGGATCCTTCTGGAGCGCGGCCGCATCAAGGTGGATGTCGCGCGGCGCACGTCGCTGGATGGCGTCTGGGCCGGTGGTGACTGCATCGCGGAGGGTGATGACCTGACGGTGGTCGCGGTCGAGGACGGCAAGATCGCGGCACAGGATATTCACGCGATGCTCGCCGGCGCAATGCGACAGGCGGCGGAGTGATGCGCATCGTTTTACCGGAGCAGCTCGATGAATTCGTCGATCGTTAGCGCGGATTGCTTGAGGATGGCCCGAAGAGTTCCCTTGGGGATGGTCCGGCTGCCATGAACCGGAACCACGACTTGAACTACAGGAGGGCCGGGATGTTCGAGAACATGATGACTTCCGTTGACGCGACGCTGCACGAACCCTGTATTCCTCAGCGCGCGGACGACTTCGCGCCCAGTAAGGGCTGGAAGACGCTCGGACATCGTTCAGGCCGCTATGGTGAGATGTTCGACCCTTGTTTCGATATCATCAGGTATGTCTCGTCCATCTTCACGATAGACCTCCACAACCAACTCAATCGCTTCGCGGGCATTGGTCATGGCCTCCTCGAAGGTGAGTCCGTATGTGACGATCTCAGGAAGGGCCGGCACGAGAACCGTGTATCCGCCTTCTGGCTCAGGCTGCAGATTGACCGTGAATCGATGCTGGCTCGCCATGACGCGTCTCGTTCAGAAGATATGGGTGACGTCAGTCTAACCCAGCTTTGTCCGCTGCTCAATTCAAGGCGTTGTTGACCATGGCCGATCTGACCACATCCTTCCTCGGCATTTCCTCGCCGAA
>JBBSUS010000521.1:0-2749 GCA_038234195.1 Hyphomicrobiales bacterium
GACCTACCCCTACCTTTTGGGTGGGCTGCGGATTGATCGGCCCAATCAGGTCTGGTGCAGCGACATCACCTGTTGAGCGACGATTGGGATGAGCGGCAGCGTCAATTATGATGAGCGCCTGCGGGCAAGTTTGTTGTTTTCCTAATTGTCGTGCGGGGTCAAGGTTTGGAAGTGCGCGTCAATCAGGATGACCTGTCGGCCCGGCCTTTGATGAGGCAGCGCGAGCTTGGGCGCTTTTGCGGCGATAACTGTCAGTGTTCATCTCCAGGATGATGGCGTGATGGACGAGCCGGTCGATCGCGGCGACGGTCATGGCGGGATCGGGAAAGATCGAATCCCATGCGCCAAAGGGCTGGTTTGCGGTGATCATCATGGATCGGCGCTCGTATCTGGCGCTGATAAGCTCGAACAGGACACTCGTCTCGGCCTGGCTTTTCTGGACGTATGACAGATCGTCGAGGATGAGCAGGTGGTATTTGTCGAGCTTCTCGATCGCCGCGGCGAGCCTCAGGTCCTGTCGGGCGGTCTGGAGTTGCTGGACGAGGTCGGTGGTTCTTGTGAACAGGACGCGATATCCGGCTTCGATCAGCGCATGGCCGAGCGCCGCCGAAAGATGCGTCTTTCCCACGCCAGGCGGGCCGAAGCACAAGATGTTGGTGCCTTGGCCGAGCCAGGCGTCGCCCTCGGCGAGGGCAGCGATCCTGGCCCGGCTGATCATCGGCACGGCGGTGAAGTCGAAGGTGTCGAGGGTCTTTCCGCTGGGCAAGCGTGCCTCTGTGAGATGGCGCCCAATGCGCCGGCGGATGCGTTCGGCAACTTCGTGCTCGAACAGCGTCGCCAGGGTCTTTGCCGCCGGCCAGCCTTCTTCGTCGGCCGTTTGGCTGATCGCCGGCCATAGGGTCGCGATTGTGGGAAGCCGCAGCGTGGTGAGCAGCAGTGGCAGGCGGGCGGTATCGGTCGTGATGGTCATACCGTCGCCTCCAGATCGGCGGCCCGCCGGGCGAGCAACCGGTCATAGATGCTGGCGCTCGGCATCTCGATATGCACCGCCGGTATCGGCCCCGGTTCGGGCAGGAAGCGATCCCTGAATGCGGTGACATCCGGCAGGTCACCCTGGTCGAGGACGGTGCCGAGCGCTTCGGCGATCCCGGCCTCCCGGCCGCTGTCGTGGGCTAGCGCGAGGAGCGCGACCATCGTGCGGGAGGCCTCTTTGACGGGCTGGGCAGCCATCAACGCATCGAACGCACGCCGATAGGCCGGTCGCGGCCAAAGTGCGTCGCGATAGGTGAGATTGGCCAAGGCGCCGGGCTTGGCGCGCAGCGAGCCGATCACGTGACGATAGTCGACGACGTGGGTCGTCGTTCTTTTGGCGCCCTTGGACGGCGCCCGGCCACGCGGCAGGGTGAGGACCGGCGCCCCGGCAAGAAAGGCTTCGATGCGGTCGTCATGGACACGCAGATGCAGGCGATGACCGATCAGGCGGGACGGGACGGTGTAGAAGGCATGCCGGAACGAGAAGCCCGATGAGCTCGTCACCCGGACACTGGCTTCGTCCCAGGTGACGGGTGGTGACGGAGGCAACGGCTTCAGATGGGCGCGCTCGATCTCGATCGCGTCGCGATGACGGCGATTGTGATCGGCGACGACGCCGGCAACGAAGGTCCGATAGGTGTCCAGCGTGTCGAACTCGGTTGAGGCACGCAGCATCAGCGCCTGCTCGATCCGATCCTTCATGTGTCCGTGCCGGCTTTCGATCGAGCCGTTCTCATGGGCGACCCCGCGATTGTTGCGGGTCGGCGTCATGCCGTAATGCTCGGCGAGCGCCGCGAACCGGCGCGTCAGATCCTCGGACTGATCCTTGCACAGATTGCGGAAAGCGGCGGACAGACTATCGGAACGATGCTCCATGGGAGCGCCGCCCAGTATCGTCAGAGCACCGCAGAGGCCCGAGGCCAGCGCCGTGTAGCTCTCGCCGCCGAGGACGACTTCGCCGTGTTCGAAGCCGGAATAAACCAACGCGAAGTGGTAGAGACGGTGATCGAGAGGCTGTCCAGCGACGGTGACGCCAAGTCGCGTCATGTCGGTAAAGTCCGACAGGCCCATCCGGCCGGGAAGATGGACCTGGGGAAAGATCACGGCCCGATCCGGGCCATGCAGGGCACGCCATGTCCGGATCCGCCGCTCGAGCGAACGTCGCATGGTCTCGTCGACGCGGTCGGGGTGACGTCGGATCAGTTCCCGAAGAATGGTGATCGGCCGCAAGGCCGGTGCCGACGAAAGCATCGGCACGATCTCCTCGTCCCAAAGCCCCTCGAACGGATCTTGCCGGGTGCGATAATCGCGCGTCGTCTTGCGCGACGACGGTGGGCGCGGGTCCCGTTCGATCCGACGCCCCGTTGCGACCGAAATCCCGGCAATCGCCGCGGCACTTTCCTGCGAACGTGTGATGCGCTGCTTCATGTAAAATCTCACCTGTTGGTCGTTGATGTGTTTGCCCGGCATCGCACCCCCCCTTCGCAGGAGAGACGAAATTGCCGACCACGACCCGCAGGTGAAGCCGAAGCGGTCGGCGCCCTGCTTCGATCAGGCTACGCCCTCACAAAGCCGGACCCCGACCGCTCACCGTAATTGTCGCTGGAACGCTCAGGCTAATTGTCGCTGAACAAACCTCGTCGAAAACGCGATCAGAAGCCCGGCCATGAACCGCCGCAACGCCCTCTTTGCCGGTCATGACGAGGGCGGTCGTAAC
>JBBSUS010000522.1:0-2748 GCA_038234195.1 Hyphomicrobiales bacterium
CGTCGCATTTCTACGGTGCGCGCCGCACGGTCGGCTACGTGCCGTTCAATTCCGAATCACTGGTCACCGGCAAGCTGTTCGAGGACATCCGAGAGGCGGTCCACGACCTCGCCGACCCCGCCCTGTACGACGCGATCGTCGTCACCAATCTGTGCGTCCCGACCGCCTCCGGCGTGCCGCTGCGGCTGCTGCCGAAAGAGATCGACGGCGTCCGCATCATCGGCATCGACGTGCCTGGCTTCGGCGTCCCCACCCATGCGGAGGCCAAGGACATCCTGGCCGGCGCGATGCTCGCCTATGCCCGCGGCGAAGCCGAACAGGGCCCGGTCGCGGCGCCGAGCACACCGCGTTCGACCAAGCCGACCGTCTCGCTGCTCGGCGAGATGTTCCCGGCCGACCCGATGGTGATCGGACGGCTTCTTGAGCCGCTGGGTCTCGCCGCCGGACCAGTCGTTCCGACCCGCGAATGGCGCGAGCTCTATTCGGCACTGGATTGCGCCGTCGTCGCGGCGATCCACCCCTTCTACACCGCATCGATCCGCGAATTCGAAGCCGCCGGCCGGCCGATCGTCGGCTCCGCCCCGGTCGGCGTTGACGGTACCCATGACTGGCTGCAGCGCATCGGCGAGGCCGCGAACGTTGCACCGGAGCGCATCGCCGCAGCTCAGAATGCCATCGTACCCGCGATTCGCGAGGCCCTGTCCGGCTCGCGCATCGACGGCCGAATCACGCTCTCAGGCTACGAGGGCTCGGAGCTTCTGGTCGCGCGGCTGCTCGTCGAAAGCGGTGCCGATCTTCGCTATGTCGGCACGGCCTGCCCCAAGACCCGCTGGTCCGACGCCGACCGCGAATGGCTTCAAGCCAAGGGTGTCCACGTCAAGTTCCGCGCCTCGCTTGAAGACGATCTGGCCGCGATGGAGGAGTTCAAGCCGGACCTCGCGATTGGCACGACGCCGGTTGTTCAGAAGGCCAAGCAGGCCGGGACCCCGGCTCTCTACTTCACCAATCTCATCTCTGCCCGGCCGCTGATGGGTCCGGCAGGCGCGGGATCGCTGGCCGAAGTGATTAACGGCGCGATCGGGTCCAAGTCCCGCTTCGACACGATGAAGGCGTTTTTCGAGGGTGTCGGCGAGGGCCATACTGCCGGGATCTGGGAAGACACGCCGCCGGCGCCGAAGAAGCCGAAGATCCGCGCCGACGTGGCGATCAATTCCAAGGGCAAGGCGACCTACGACGCCGGGATGGGGGACGCTTAGATGCTCGTTCTCGATCACGACCGCGCCGGCGGCTACTGGGGTGCCGTGTACTGCTTCACCGCCATCAAGGGGCTGCAGGTCGTCATTGACGGCCCCGTCGGCTGCGAAAACCTGCCGGTTACCTCGGTGCTCCACTACACGGACGCGCTGCCGCCGCATGAATTGCCGATCGTCGTGACCGGCCTGTCGGAAGACAATCTCGGCCAGACCGGGACAGAGGGTGCGATGAAGCGGGCGCATGCGACGCTCGATCCGACCCAGCCATCCGTCGTCGTCACCGGCTCGATCGCCGAAATGATCGGCGGCGGCGTGACGCCGGAAGGCACCAATCTGAAGCGCTTCCTGCCGCGGACCATCGACGAGGACCAGTGGCAGTGCGCCGACCGGGCGCTGAAGTGGCTGTTCACCGAGTACGGTCCGAAAAAAGGTCGCGTACCGGAGGTCAAGCCCCGCAAGGACGGCGAGAAGCCGAAGGTCAATATCATCGGCCCCTCTTATGGCATGTTCAACATGCCCTCCGATTTGGCCGAAATCCGGCGGCTGATCGAGGGTATCGGCGCCGAGGTCAATCTCGTCTACCCTCTCGGCAGCCACCTGCGCGACACGCCGAAGCTCATTCTCGCGGAAGCCAATGTCTGCCTCTATCGCGAATTCGGACGCCAACTCTGCGAGGCGCTGGAGCGGCCTTATCTCCAGGCGCCGATCGGCCTGCATTCGACGACGGCCTTCCTGCGCAAACTCGCCGAGATCCTCGGTCTGGACGCAGAACCCTTCATCGAGCGCGAGAAGCACACGACCATCAAGCCGCTCTGGGATTTGTGGCGTTCTGTCACCCAGGACTTCTTCGGCACCGCGAGCTTCGCCATCGTCGCCAACGAGACCTACGCCCGCGGCATCCGACTGTTCCTCGAAGACGAAATGGGCCTGCCCTGCAAGTTTTCCGTGTCACGGCTTGCCGGCAAGAAAACCCTGAACGACGAGGTCCGGCGGATGATCAAGGAGACCCCGCCGCTCGTTCTCTTCGGCAGCTACAACGAGCGCATGTACCTGGCTGAGGCCGGTGGACGCGGAACCTACATAGCGGCCTCCTTCCCGGGCGCTGCAATCCGGCGGCACACCGGCACCCCGTTCATGGGCTATTCGGGCGCCACCTACCTCGTCCAGGAGGTCTGCAATTCGCTCTTCGACGCCCTCTTCCACATCCTGCCTCTCGGCACGGAGATGGATCGGGTCGATCCGACGCCTGCGCGGCGCCGCGAAGAACTGACCTGGGGCGCCAACGCCACCACGGCCATCGAAGACGCAATCGGCCGCGAGCCGGTTCTCGTGCGCATCTCGGCGGCTCGCCGCTTGCGCGATCTTGCAGAATTCGAAGCCCGCAAGGATGGGCTCTCGGAGGTCGGAGCCGCCCATGTGCGACGCGCCGACGAGAGACGGAGGGAGCCGGCATGACCGCTTCGCCCGCCCAGACCAATCCTCTCAATGCCCATGA
>JBBSUS010000523.1:0-2748 GCA_038234195.1 Hyphomicrobiales bacterium
ACTGTGCCCCGGTTGTAAATGAAATCGTTGTCTTGGTGAGCGCGCCATTCGCTGGCGGTGGGCGGGCGATCTGCTCCGCACTGCGGATTTACGCGCTGAAGCAAGACTAAAATTTCTAGCAATACGGGATCCTTGGACCGAAACAAGTTACGGCGTGGGCAAAATTTCCGACGTTCACAGGATGCCCAGACCCCTGTCTACCATCACGCTCGATCGAGCCTGCACGGGATTTTGTGGTACGACACGTTGCACTTCGAGCCCAGCACCTCGTCGTCGCGGACCTAAATACCCGATCATCCTGTTGGTTCCTGCGTCGCCGGCGCCGGCGTCGTCTGGGGTGACTCGCTGCCCATGTCCGCTAGCCATACCGCACCGAATGCGAGGCAGAGAACGATGACGAGCAGAATGACCTTCGCGCCTCGGTTCGACGATCGCGGACGAAGATATTTCTCTTCGGGATGCATGCAGGCCACCTCATTCAATTTCGCAGGGCAAACCTATCGGCCAACGGCTGATCGCGCCCCACGTCAGTAGTTTCTTCGTCAGCTTTTCGAGACGAGGTAGGCGATCAGTGCGCAGCCGAGGATGAAGGCGACGGAGACGACGGTTCGTCTCAGGTAGATCGAACGACGGTTTGGTTTCGGATGTTCGTTCAAGCTGGCCTCATGGTGTCATTTGGGGCCTCGGTCGAGCGAAAAGTCTTCTGCACGCCGATTTGCCGATCGCCGCACATGACGATGGCGATGCCGGCTTTTCGAAACGTGGCGCAGAGATCCTCGCCGAGGGCATGGTCGACAACCCGGCCGCGCTCGAGGTCGAAGATGACGGTCGACGAAACGCTTGCTTCCCGAGCCAACCGGGACACGGACCAGTTGATCAGAGCCCGGGCGGCGCGACAGATGTCGGGCTCGATCGGGAGATGTGAACAAGGGGGCACCGAACTCTCCGACGCGGGGAGGGGAAACGAATGGGGCCGGAGCGCTTCCGGCCCCTGATGGTCAGATACGACGCCGTCCGGGAACCAGATGATCGGCATAGATCGGATGAACGACGCCGGAGCGTCCGCCGAACCATGCGGCGACGCCGCCGAGAACCAGTGCGAAGAAGGCGAGCAATGCGCCCGTCGAGACGACGGAAGCCGCGGTGTCCGCTGCTTCCGTTGCGGTCTGCTTGGCCGTGTCGATGCTCTGGCGCACCTGTGTCACGATCTGGTCGACCTGCTGCTTGGCCTGATCGATCGGGATGTTGCGGGCCTGGGCCAAGGTTTCGGCCGCCTTCTGCTTGGCTTCCGGCGTTCCGCCGTTATCGGACAAGACGAGTGCCTTGATCGAGTCGGTTGCCGAAGCGGCCAGCGCCTCCGGGTCCGTGCCGGTCGCCTGAACCTGGTTCTTGATCGCGTCAAGCGGGTTCGAGTTCGCAAGCGCCGGAGCGGCCGTCTGGGCGACAGTCTAACCGATACCACCGACCGCGCTCGCGATACCGCTGAACGCGCCGCCGACGATGCTGCCGACCGCCGTCGACAGGAGGTAGAGGACGACGAGCGTCGTGAAGGCCCAGGTCGTCAGGCCGTGCAGGGCCCCCGTGGTGGGAACGGTGCGTCCCGACATGCGCGAGGCGATGTAGCCACCGGCGAAGGAGGCAAGGATACCGGAGACGACATACCAGATGCCGGCCACGATCGAGAACGTCGAAACGGCGGGGCTGCCGTTGCTGGCGGGGTCGATGGTCGCAATACCGAGGCCGGCGCCGAGCATCGTCAGGAGAACCTGAACGACGAGGGCGACGACGACGCCGGCAAAGATGGCACCCCAGGAAACCCGGTTGACCATGATCGTATGGGCGTCTTCGCTCGTTGTGGGATTATGATCATGGGACACGTCCCTGAGATCGGCTGGTGCAAATTCTGTCATCGGACGGGATCCTTGAAATAGAAAAACGAATGGCGGGCGACCAGAATGTCTTCCTGACCGCCCGGAAACCGGTGCCGCTCAGCGACCGGTGTTGCGGTTGACCCCGTAATGGCTGTCGACCGTGCTGCCGAGGTAGCTCGTGGCGAGCGATCCGATCTCGCCAGTGCTGATCCGGAGTAAAACAGGAGACAGCACAATTCACTGAAAATTAACCATCCGCCGCAAGACTCTCGAGAAAGCTAGCCTAGCCGCGGAGCAAAGAAATGTTCGACAAACTGCGTCAAGACGAGGTATGTGAAATCGTCGATAGTCTCGTTTCGGAAGGCTTTTCCTTGCGCGCAATCGAACACGCAATGTCGAAGATTTACATATGCGACAGCGCGTTCATTGCCTCATGGTTCGAGACTACCGAAACAATGAAAGCGGCTTTCGAGGAATGGTCATGGGAGAAGGCTGTCGCTTGATCTGAGTAGGTGTGACCGCGCGCAGCGAGGTCCATGCAGCCCTCGAGTTCCTCCAACGCGAAGATTGCCTTTCCCGAGTTTCGGCATGCTCCAGTCCACACTGCTATGACGGATCGTTACCCGGCACTCTCGGATCAGGAGCCCACGGGCTGCTCGCCATCGAATTACTCGTCTCCCATCGTGGCAGGCAGCTCGCCGTGCCGCGCGAGGAAGACCGGCTCATCGGAAACTTCTCCGGTCTCGTCGTCGGCAACTTGGCGGATGGCGACTACGCCTGCAAACCGACGAGCATCGCGATCGGCCCGAGCGATCGCTTCCTGATCGGACTTGCATTGCGTTGGCGTTGCGGCTTGCAGCCGACGGCCAATTTTCTC
>JBBSUS010000524.1:0-2743 GCA_038234195.1 Hyphomicrobiales bacterium
GATCAGCACGCCGAAATAGATCAGCTTGGTCAGGTGGGTCACCGTCTGGGCGGCTGCCTTCGTCGCCACCACCAGCCTGCGGTCCATGAGGCTGCGCACGAAGAAGCTGTCGAGCGTTGGCCCGGAGATTCCCGAAAGCAACTGGAAGCACGTGCAGATGAAGCCGCAGAGCTCGGCGCCGCCCGGTTTGGTCACCTGCGGCACGATCGTGGCAGGCAGCGCCAACGTCACGAACGGAATGATGGCGAGTGCGATCAGCACGAAGCGCTCCTCCGGAATGAACTGGATCGCCATGAAGAGTGCGGACGCGGCCACGAGGCCGATGCAATAGCGGCCGACGATGCGCCACTGGATGTGGCGATACCAGAGCGCGGCGCGCCAGCCGTTGGACGCCATCTGGGTGATGCCATGCAGGATCATCGCCGTCGGGACGGGCACGATGAAGACCAGGACGCCCATCAGGATCATGCCCCCGGCCATCCCGAAGATCCCCGAGACGAAGGAAGTCGCGGCACTACCAGTGCAAAGAAACCGAACATCGCGACGCTCATGGGCGAGCCGCCAAAGCTGATGGCCAGGTCCGCGTGGCGAGGCCAACATCGCGTCTCGCAACGCCCTCCGTACAGCACCCCTGTCGAAAGTGGCACGGAACGTATGCCGGGTTCGTCACGGGGCGGTGTCATGAGCGGGCCTTGCGAGACCGCACTGGCAAGGGCCAAACTGCTCCGGGCCCGGACCTTCGCATCGTCACGTCCGGCACCCTTTTGCCGAAGCTGTTGTCGCAAGATCGGTCGGAACTTCCATGCATGGCGCTTCAATACCCGAAGAGGTTCTTGCGAACCTCGACCAGATGGTCGCGCAGCGCGGTCTCCGCTTCCTGCGCGTCGCGCCGGGCGAAGGCCATGAGGATCGCGCGATGCTGCTCCTGATAGCGCCGGCGGCGCTCCGCCGTCAGGCTGCGCCGCTTCAACTCGCCCCACACGGCGCGCTCGCGCGTGATCGTGATCGTCCGGTAGAGCTCGGCCATCAGGCGGTTGTGCGTGGCGTCGGCGATCGCCTGATGGAACAGCCCGTCGAATGTCTCGAAATCCTCGAAGTCCTCGACGGATTCGGCATTCCTGGCGATGTCGCCGATGCGTTTCAAGTCGGCAGCGTTCGCGTTGGCGACGACGAGGGCCGCAAGCTCCGGCTCTATCAGGAGCCGCGCCTGCATGATTACCTGCGGGCTGGCATCCTGAGCCGAGGCACGTTCGGTCGCGTCGGGGTCAGCATCCGTCACGAAGGTGCCGCTGCCGATGACCCGGCGCACGAGCCCCCTGGCTTCGAGGCGGGTGAAGGCGGCCCGGACCGTGCTTCGCGGCAAATTCAACGATTGGGCCAGCGCCCGTTCGGTCGGCAGGCGAGCGCCGGGGCCATAGTTCGGACGATCGAGCAGGCCTTTCAGCACGTCGTCGGCCTGACGATGCCGATCAACGCGGGCGTCGCTCCGCGCTCTCGTCCCGTCGGCCGTCGTATGAACCTGTTTCGATTCCATGCCAGCGGCACTTTCCATCATCATTCACGTGCCGGTGTAAGCACAGAAGCACGGCGAGAACACCGATTGGTTGACCGTGGCACTATAACCTTGCCTCTTTGCCCCGAATTGGTTTACCAAAAAACGCACGATTTGAAACCAATTTCCGCGCAAGCGACAGGGAGCCACCTTATGCAGCAGGTCGACGAAACCGCCTTCGAGGGCCGGGAACACTGGACGAAGAAGGACGGGGCGGACCTGTTCCTGTGGCAGAAGGCCGTTCCGGGCGAGCAGTCGAAGGGCACGATCCTGTTCGTCCACGGCTCGTCGATGGCCTCGCAGCCGACCTTCGACCTCAAAGTACCGGGGCGGCCATATTCGTCGGTGATGAACTGGTTCGTCTCGAAGGGCTACGACACCTGGTGCGTTGACATGGAGGGCTACGGCCGCTCCGAGAAAGGCCGCGGCATTCGCGCGACGATCGCCGAGGGCGCCGACGACCTGAAGGCCGCGAGCGACTATATCGAGAAGACCACCGGGGCCGGCCCACTCATGATGTATGGCATCTCGTCCGGAGCGCTCCGCGCCGCGGCGTTTGCCGAACGACACCCCGAGCGGGTCGCGCGCATCGCCCTCGACGCATTTGTCTGGACCGGCAAGGACAGCCCGACGCTGGCCGAGCGTCGCAAGAAACTCGATCAGTTTCGCGCCATGGAGCGGCGGCCGATCGACCGCGCGTTTGTCCATTCGATCTTCGCGCGCGACCACCCCGGCACCGCCGAGGAGAAGGTCGTGGAGGCGTTCGCGGACGCGATCCTGGCGCTCGACGATTCCATGCCGACCGGCACCTACGTCGACATGTGCGCCAACCTGCCGCTGACCGATCCGGCCAAGCTGACCATGCCGACGATCCTCATGCGCGGCGAATATGACGGCATCGCCGGCTTCCAGGACCTGATCGAGTTCTTCACCGCGCTGCCCAATCCGGACAAGCAGTTCACCGTCATGCCGGGGATATCGCACGCATCCTTCCAGCAGAAGAATTACATGATGGTTTACGATATCCTTTTGGGATTCTTCGAGCGAACACCGCCGGTCTACACCGGCGGTTAAGAGCCCGTCCGATCCAGGCTCTCGGGCAACCATGCTCGAAGCCGAATTGGTTGACAATCAACTGAACCAATGAGATGTTTTGGGTTACCAATTTGCTGCTTTGGGAGAGGCGGCCCC
>JBBSUS010000525.1:0-2733 GCA_038234195.1 Hyphomicrobiales bacterium
GATTTCACGGTCACACCGCCACCGATCGCAACCGACACACCGGACGCGAATCCGCTCCCGGTCAACTTCACGGTCCTGTAGGAGGCCGATTGGCCCAGCACCTTCGGGGACAGCGACGTGGCCGAGACGGTCGCTGCGGCCGATGGCGTGATCGCATTCGAGGGCGACGAAGCCGACGAAGCGCCCCTGCCCCTCGATGACGACGGCAATTCGGCCCAGAGCTTCATCGAGTTGATCTACCAGACCGCCGATGGCTGGATGGCCGTTTCGGCGCATACGGATTCCACCTGGAAGGGCCTTTCGGCCGCTGTGGGCAAGCCGGAATGGCTGGCCGACGCGCGCTTCGGGACGGTCGCTCTGCGCGAAATCAACAAGACCGAGCGGCTGGACCTGACCCAGTCGGAGTTGATCGAAGACACGACCGAACACTGGATGCAGCGGCTGACCGCGAACGACGTGCCGTGCGCCCCGGTGCTGACCCGCGGCCAGATGATCGCCCATCCGCAGGTCAGGGCCAACGCCGCCATCATTTCGATCGATCACCCGGAGGCCGGTCGAATCCGCCAGTCGCGCCCGCCAGCCCGCTTTTCCGACATCCCGCTCGGCGTGCCCAAGCCGGCCCGCCGACTTGGCGCCGACACCGAGGCTATGCTCACCGAGGCCGGTTACAGCGCCGACGCCATCGCCTCGCTGATCGAAGACGGTGTCGCCACCGGAACGCAGGAGCCAAGCGAATGATCGATTTCTACTACGCCCCGACACCGAACGGCTGGAAGGTCGCGATCATGCTCGAGGAGTGTGGCCTCGACTACAGGGTCACGCTGATGCAGTTGTCGAAAGGCGATCAGTTCGATCCGGCCTATCTCGAGATCAGTCCGAACGCCAAAATGCCGGCGATCGTTGATCTCGATCCACCCGCGGCGTGGGGGGTCGAGCCCGTTTCGGTGTTCGAATCGGGTGCGATCATGCGATATCTCGCAACGAAAACCGGTCGCTTCGCGCCCGCTGCTTCCGATCTGCGCGCCTCCAAGGACCTCGACGAGTGGCTGTTCTGGCAGACCGGCAACCAGGGCCCGATGGGCGGCCAGCTCAGCCACTTCAGGAACTACGCGCCCGAAGGCGACAAGGCGTACGGCTTCAAGCGGTATCTCGGCGAATACGACCGCAATCTCGGCGTCCTCGATAACCGCCTCGACGGTCGCGACTATATTCTCGGGACGGCCTATTCGATCGCCGACATGATGGCGTTTCCCTGGGCCTTCATCGCCAAGCCACTCGGGGCCTCGCTCGATGAGTTTCCGCGTGTCGCAGAGTGGCGGGCCCGCATCAAGCAGCGTCCTGCCGTTCGCCGGGCCATCGATCTCTATAAGGACGACCAGAACCGCGGTCGCCACAGGGTCGAAAACAACGACGTGATGTTTAACCAGAGCGCTCAGTCGCTGAAGCGCGGTTCCTTGCCGTCCGGTTCGTGAGCTTGGCGGGAACGTCGTATCAACCCAAAAGTGTTGATCGAGGCTTGCGGATGAAAGATGGTCTGCGCCAACGAAAGCGTTCGGTTGATCAGGCGACCTGACTGAAGGCGTCCAATGTATCCCCGTATCGCGCGGCGATGATCTCGGTCACCCGCTCCAGCGGCATTGGCCTTGCGTAATAGAAGCCCTGGACCTCGTCGACGCCTTCGAGCCGGGCGAAGGTCGCCTGTGCCTCGGTCTCGATGCCCTCCAGCACCGTTTCCATATTCATGGTCGATGCCAGCCGCACGATGGTGCGAACGATCGCAGCGCCCTCTTCGTTGTCCAGGCCGTCGGTGAAGGACTTGTCGATCTTGAGCTTGTCGAAGCGGAACCGGCGGAGACTGTTGAGACTGGAAAAGCCGGTTCCGAAATCGTCCATGACGATCTTCACGCCGATCCGCCGCAAGGCTTCGATATTGGCCAGAACCCGGGGCGACGGCTCCAGCAGCACCGATTCGGTGATCTCAAGATCGAGCCGAGCCGGATCCAGACCTGTCTCGTCGATCACCGAGCGCACGAGTCTGGGCAGGTTTTCGTCGGAGAACTGGATCGGCGACAAATTGACCGCGACGCCGATCGACGCCGGCCAGGCAGTGGCGGCACGACAGGCCTGCAGTAGCGCCCATTCGCCCAATCTAACGATCAGCCCCGAACTCTCGGCCACGGGAATGAACTCGACCGGTGACAGACGTCCGCGCTCGGGGTGGTCCCAGCGCATCAGCGTTTCGAAGCTGCCGATCTCGCCGGTGCGGGTGGAGTGGATCGGCTGATAGTGCAGTTCGAAGCCGTTGCGGTCGATGGCGCGGCGCATCTCCTCGACCAGCTGCGAAGTGGCATCTCGCGCCCTCTGCATATCGGCTGTGTAGTGGCGATAGGAGCTGACGCCCTCGCCCTTGGCCCGGTAAAGTGCCAAGTCCGCGGCGCGCAGGACGTCGGACCACGTATGCCCGTCATAACCGACGCGAGCGATGCCGATACTGACTTCGGGCGCCAGTGGCCGCTTTTCGAAGACCACAGGTTTTTCGATTGCGGCGATCAACGAAGCCGCGAAGGCGCTCGGATCTTCGCCCTCCTGCGGGAAGCGCAGCAGCAGAAATTCGTCACCGCCAAGTCGTACGGGGATATCGTCGCCGCTGCACATGGCTTGCAGACGCGCTCCCACCTCCAACAAAACGCAATCACCGGCGCGATGGCCGAGCGTGTCGTTGATCTGCTTGAA
>JBBSUS010000526.1:0-2733 GCA_038234195.1 Hyphomicrobiales bacterium
CGGCCGGTCGTCGTCCGGATACCAGTAGCGCACCTCCACCGCGTCGCGGTCGACAACCACGAAGTTGTCGGCGAACACCCGGTACGGATGGCTCCACTCGCCGTCGGGCCACTGCACCCGCACCTCGGCGCGCTCCGACGTGCCAAGGCCGAGATGGATGAAACCCGCCTCGCCCGAGGCGTGACCGCCGCCAACACGGACGCTGCGGTTGAGCGTCCTGGTGCCGATCTTGACGGCGATCTTCGCGCCGATGGCGTCGCGATTGCCACCATTCTGATTGAGCTTCACCTCGAGAAAATTTCCCAGCGGCCTCGTACCGAAATCCGACGTTCCGCCGAGATTGCGAAAGACGCTCGCTGGCCCGCCCCGGTTGATCACGATGAGATCCTCCGCGCCGTCGAGGTTGAAGTCAGCAACGAGAGCGCCGCGACCCTTCGTCGGCCGTGCGAGCCCGGCTTCTTGGCCGCGCTCGGTGAACTTGCCGTCAAAGCCGCCCATCAGCAGATTGTCGGGATCGAAGCTGGCGAAGTCCGGCATCGCCTCGACATTGCCTTTGGCGATGAAAAGATCGAGCGCCGAGTCGTTGTTGAAGTCGGCAAATTCGGCATGCCAGCCGGTCGAGGGCTTGCCCTGGTCGCCCGTATAGGGCCGATGCGCCGTCGCGCCGCGATCGAAGGCCTCGTCGCGATAGGCCGGCTCGTCCTCGACTTCACGGTCGAGGAACTGCAGCTTGGTGTCGCCCATGGAGGAGAGGGCATATTCGGGGGTTCCGTCGCCGTCGATGTCGCCCTCGGCGATTCCCATGCCCCAGATCGACAGATGCTTCCAGCCATCGGCCTTGCGGTAGGGCCGCGGCGCATGGCTCGGCTCGACACGCCACAACTGCTCCTCGCCGCCGCGATAATATTGCCGGTCGTTGGTGATCCGCAGCGACGGCATGCCCGAACGATTCCAGTCGGTGAACAGCATCGACAGGGCGCAATAGCCCGGAGACAGCGTGGTCGGCTCGGAATAATCCGGGCTCTTCGGCGCTTCTGCTCCCGCAGGGTGCTTCGGCCGGATCAGCACATTGTCGGCGCAGGTGCCCCAGGGCGATCCGGCAGCAGTGCGGTCGACATAATTGCCGAAGGCCAGCGTCGGAGAGGTTTCGCCCGGCTCGACGATCGCCGAGAAGGCCGTCGTCCAGGTTCGACCGCCATCGAAATGCCAATCGAAATTCGCCTTGGTGAAACGGCAGTCGGGTCCGCCTTTCAAAAGGAGATTTTCGCCGACCCGCAGGACGACAAGGTCCTGATAGCCGTCCTGGTCGATGTCGAGCGGATAGGCGCCGGTGACGTTGGTGAGATCCTTGGGATCGATATCCTGCGTCACGGCTTCGAAAGCCAGCGGCCCACCCACCTGCGAGCGATTGACGTAAAACGTTGCCGGCCCCTTGCCACCGGCCAGGAACACGTCGGGAAAGCGATCGCCATTGCAGTCCAACGCCGCCCCGCCGCCGCCGACGAAGAATTCCCACGGTCCGCCGTAAGTGTGCTCGATGCCGGCGGCCCTGGCTTCCTCGTGAAAGACGGGCGTATCCCCGGCGAAGGGACGGGCGGGTGCTTTGGTAGTTTGCGCGGCGGCGGGAAGCGCGAAGACCATGCAAATCATCAGTGCGGCGATTGTCCGCACTAGGCCGCGAAGAACGCCGACGTGTTCTTCTCCCGAATCGGGAGAAGGTGCACGGGAGGGGCGGATGAGGGTGTGCCGCGCGATCCTTGATGATTGGCGGACGAGTATATCAAGGCGGAGAAACCTGCGCGAGGCTCCCTCACCCGTCTCCTCGCTACCGCTTGCATCCACCCTCTCCCGATTCGGGAGAGGAATGGTGGTGCCTTCTGCGGCGCGGCGCCCGTGGGTTAGCCGAGGAGCCGAAAACCTCCTCACATTCCACCACGCTCCAGCCATCGTCACTCTCCCACCCGCAACGTCTTCAGCCAGGCGATCAGGGCCGAGCGGTCAACCTCCGGCAGCGCCTCGTAGGCCCGGCCGGCCTTCTCCGCCTCGGCCCCATGCGCCCGGATCACCTCGTCGAGGGTCGTCATGTCGCCTCGGTGGCCGTAGGGCGCCGTATCGGCGAGGCCCCACAACTCCGACGTCATGAACACATCGCGCTCGACGAAACGCTGGGCGAGTGTCTCGTTGCCGAGAGCGGCAGTGCGGGTGTCGGCAATGCGATGGCGTTTGAGGTCGCCGAACAGCGGCACCATCACCTCGCCCTGATCATTTCTCGGCAGGGCTTTCGCCCAGTCCAGAAGCCCGAGATCGTAGCGCGAAGGCTCGGCAACATCGCCGCGCCGCAGCGTTCCCGCCATATCGAGCGGTCCCGGATCTTCGAAGACGAGGCTCTTCAGCGGCAGCGCCGACACATGGCAGCTTTCGCAGCCGAGATCAGCGAACACCTCCCGTCCCCGCGTCGCCGCAACGGCCCAAGCCGGATCGGCAGGAACCACGGTCACCGGCGACGCCAGCGTTGCCTGGAAGGCGACGAGCGCCGAAACGTCGCCCGGTCCCAGTTCGTCCGGATGACCGTCGCCGTCGAAATCGGCCGTGCCCGTCCAGCGCGCGCCAAAACGCTCGTCGGCCTCCATGCCGTGATGCTGGTTCAGCGCGTTGACGGTGAACTGGCGCAGCGAGGTCATCACGCCCTTCTGGGTAAAGGGACGGACAACCAGATCGGCGTCGACTCCGTCC
>JBBSUS010000527.1:0-2721 GCA_038234195.1 Hyphomicrobiales bacterium
GAAGGAGACGACGAAGCCGATGACGATCAGCGAGGCGTCGTCCATCGAGAGCACGTTGCGGTTCTTGAAGAGGTCGAGGGCGAAGGCGCCGGCCATGGTCGGCATGGCGAGGAAGAAGGAGAACTCCGCCGCCGAGCGCTTGTCGGTGCCCATCAGCAAGGCGCCGGCGATGGTCGCCCCCGAGCGTGAAGTGCCCGGAATCAGCGCCAGACACTGGAAGAAGCCGATCTTCAGGCAGAGCGACAGCGGATAATCCATCACGTCGTCGTAGCGCACCTTGCGCGGCAGCCGGTCGATGATGAGCAGCAGGATGCCGCCGACGATCAGCGCAATGCAGATCACCATCGGCGATTCGAACAGCACCCGCTTGATGAAGTCGTGGGCGATCACGCCGATCACGGCTGCCGGCAGGAAGGCGAGCAGCAGACCGGCGGCGAAGCGACGGCTTTCAGGCCGTGTCGGCAAGGTGATGAAGAGCTGCCACAGCCGCTGGAAATAGACGATGAGGATGGCGAGGATCGCGCCGAGCTGGATCAGGATCTCGAAGACGTGGCCGGTCGAGCGGAAGCCGAGAAAATGGCCGAGCAACAGGATATGTCCTGTCGACGAGACCGGGATGAACTCCGTCAGGCCTTCGACGATGCCGATGATGACGGCGTCGAAAATCGAGCCCAGATCCATGGGTAACCCTCACATGCTTCGCCCGTGGCACGGCAGGACGCCCCGCGCGCGACCGCCTTCAACGCTCTTCCGGGCGCTGGCGCAAGCCACGCGCTCGACGATCGCGACAGCCGCCGTCCCAAGGTCGCTGCCACGCGCGCCCTCGCTGCCGGTCTACGCCCGACTGGCTGATGCGAAGCTGGCGAAGTCTCGCCACGCCGCTGCCTCATGAGGTTGGCCGCCCGATGCGGACGTCTTGCAAGCTGGGGCGATGGTGCTATGTCGCGGTCAGGACAATTGATTTGCCGTCTTCAGGCTCCGTTGACACTCCGCGTGCCAAACTGCCTTTGCGACGGCCTGCCGCGCAGGACGCAGCTTCGCCAATCCGGCGTCCGGGCCAGGCATGACAAGCCCAACGGGCGCCGACGAAACCGATCGCGGTCCAGACCCGCAACGCCAGAAAACCAACGATCTCGCCTCCACCAAATCGCCCGCCGACCGCTCGCAGCAAGGCTGCACGCCGCACGCCATTCCAAGAGTTCCCGACCAGGCCCCATGCTCAAGCTCCACCACCATCCGATGTCGGCCGCCTCGCGCTACGTGCGACTGATCCTCGGCGAATATGGCGAACGCGCCGAACTGCTGGACGAGCGCCCTTGGAACCGGCGTCGCGAATTCCTGACGCTCAACCCCGCGGCGACCCTTCCGGTGATGATCGAGGACGACGGACCGGCGATCGTCGGCGGCATGACCTGTGGCGAATATCTCGACGAGACCCGCGGCGCCTTCCAGCGCGAAAAGCGGCTGATGCCGGAGAAGCCCATCGATCGCGCCGAAAGCCGGCGGCTGACCGAATGGTTCCTCGGCAAGATGGAGAGCGACGTCACCCGCTATTTGGTGCGCGAGCGCGTCTTCAAGCTGGAGATGAATTCCGATGAGGGCGGCGGGCCACCCGACGCCTCCGCGATCCGCGCCGCCCGCGCGAATTTCAAGCACCACCTGCGATATCTCGGCTGGCTGGCTGAAAGCCGCGACTGGCTGGCCGGGCCGAAGCTCACCTATGCCGATCTGGCTGCCGCTGCGTCCCTGTCGATCCTCGATTATCTCGGCGAAGTGCCCTGGGAAAACGAGCCGGCCGCGAAGGACTGGTACATGCGCCTGAAATCGCGCCCTTCCTTCCGTCCGCTTTTGACCGAACGCATCCGCGGCCTGCCGCCGGTGCATCATTATGGCGAACTGGATTTCTAATCGTTGCCTGCGCATCGTCGGGCTGGCTCGTCGTGGTCCTGGAACGCGCCATAGGCTCATTGCACCCTGCCGGCCTATGATCGCGTCATGTCCGCCATCGCTTTGCAGAATCCTTCCTCGAAATCCCTGAAGGCCTTCATCGCCGCTGACGCTGCGCGCCTTGGTTTCAACGCGGTGGGCATCGCCGGGGCGGAGGGCCACGTCCTGACGGGCGAACGCCTCGATGCTTTCGTCGCGGCGGGCCGGCACGGAACGATGGGCTGGATGCCGGAGACGGCGGGACGACGGCGCTCCCCGAGAAGCCTGTGGCCGGACGTGCGATCAATCGTCGTCCTCGGCATGAATTACGGGCCGGGCGAGGATCCGTTGGCGATCCTGGACCGTCCCGACCGCGGGGCGATCTCGGTCTATGCCCGTCATCGCGACTATCACGATGTCATCAAGGGCAGGCTGAAGGAGCTGGCCTCGCGGCTGATCGCGGAGGCCAGGCGGATCGAACCGGGTCAGGGCGATGCGCCTCACCATTCCAGTCTCCATGACGCCAAGGTCTTCGTCGACACCGCGCCGGTGATGGAAAAGCCGCTGGGGGAGATCGCAGGGCTCGGCTGGCAGGGCAAGCACACCAATCTCGTCTCGCGCGAGCACGGTTCCTGGCTCTTCCTCGGCTCGATCTTCACAACGCTCGAGCTTGAACCAGACGAGCCCGGCCGCGACGCCTGCGGCTCCTGCCGGGCCTGCCTCGACATCTGCCCGACGAATGCCTTCCCCGCGCCCTACCAGCTCGATGCGAGAGCCTGCATCTCGTATCTGACC